>CAVVZW010000136.1:0-18031 GCA_963752265.1 uncultured Alphaproteobacteria bacterium | reverse complement strand
GCCGACGGCGTGATCTGCGGCCACATCCACTACGCCGTTATCCGCGAAAACTATCACGGCATTCGCTATATGAATTGCGGCGACTGGGTGGAAAGCTGCACCGCGCTCGTCGAACACGAAGACGGCCGCTTTGAGATCATCACCTGGTCCGACCCGGCGCACCAGCAGGTTCCTGTTCCGTCCGTCGCGGCTCGTGCGGCTGCCTGAGGTTTTTAATCGCGCATGACATTTTCGGAAAATCACAGCTCACCCCGCATCACAGGCGGGGCAGGCTGTTTCCGGATTGTTTCATGATGCGCATTCTTGTCGCCACGGACGCATGGCACCCGCAGGTCAACGGCGTGGTGCGGACGCTCGCGATGACGGCGGAAGCGGCGAAGGCGTTTGGCGCCGAGACGGTGTTTATGACCCCGCAATCGTTTCGCACCTTCGCGTTGCCGAGCTATCCCGGCTTGCGGCTCGCATTGCCCTGGGCCGCGAAAGTCGCGCGCCTGATCGAGGATGCCCGTCCCGACAGCATTCATATCGCGACCGAAGGCCCGATCGGGATCGCGGTGCGCCGCTATTGCCGCAAGCACGACCTGCCGTTCACGACGAGCTTCCATACCCGTTTTCCCGATTATGTTTCGGCGCGGCTGCCGGTTCGCGAGTCCTGGATTTGGGCGGCGCTGCGGCGATTTCATAACGGCAGCAGCGCGGTGATGGCGGCAACAACAGCGCTGGCGAATGAATTGCGGGAGCGGGGATTCCGCAACGTGGTGCTATGGCCGCGCGGCGTCGACACCACGCTGTTCCATCCGCGCGATGTCGATCTCGGCCTGCCGCGTCCGGTGTTTCTTTGCGTCGGCCGCGTCGCGGTGGAGAAGAATCTCGAAGCGTTTCTCGCTCTCGATCTGCCGGGCACCAAAGTCATCGTCGGCGATGGGCCGGCGCGCACGAGCCTGATGCGAAGCTATCCGGATGCCGTGTTCCTCGGCGCGCAGCAGGGCGAGGAACTGGCGCGGAGCTATGCTGGCGCCGACGTCTTTGTATTCCCGAGCCGGACGGACACTTTTGGCCTGGTGCTGCTGGAAGCGCTGGCCAGCGGCACGCCGGTGGCCGCGTTCCCCGTTTCCGGCCCGCGCGATGTGTTGGGCACGGCGCCGGTCGGCGCCTTGAACGAAGATCTGGCGCAGGCCTGCCTGGACGCGTTGCAGGTTTCCCGCGAGCGGTGCCTCGAATTTGCCACTGATTATACCTGGGAGGCGTCGGGGCGCGCCTTCGTCGAGCATATGGCGGAAATTGGCCACCCCACGCCGCAATCCGATGCCGTGCCGATGATGCCGCAGCAGCCGCGCTTCGTTGCATAGTGAAAGCTTGGCTGGACCCTTGCCGCGCTGGCGGCCGGCGCGGTACGATGGTTGGATGAACGAACCTCTTTCTTACGCGCCCGTAAGTTCCGCCGATATCGACGCCGCGGCCAGCGTGATCGCGCCGTTCGCGGTCAGAACGCCGTTACTGTCACCGCCGGTTCTCTGCGAACGGGTCGGCGCGAAAGTTTTTCTCAAACCGGAAATCCTGCAACGTACCGGATCTTTCAAGTTCCGCGGCGCTTTCAACAAGCTGTCGTCGATACCGGAAAACGCTCGCAAGGGCGGTGTGGTGGCGTTTTCTTCCGGCAATCACGCGCAGGGCGTGGCGGCCGCGGCGAAGATCCTCAATATGCCCGCCACCATCGTGATGCCCGCGGATTCGCCGCTGTTGAAACGCGAGCGCACCAAATCCTATGGCGCCGAGGTCGTGCTGTACGATCGCGACCGCGAGGACCGTGAAGCGATTGCGCGGAGCATCGCGGGCCCACGCGGCGCGACGCTGGTGCCGCCTTATGACGATCCGAAGGTGATCGCGGGGCAGGGCACCGTGGGCCGGGAAATCTGTGAGGACCTCGCTGGCCTTGGCATCGCGCCCGATATTGTGGTGGCGCCGGTCTCCGGCGGCGGCCTGATTGCGGGCGTGGCTACGGCGGTGAAGGCGCGGTTTCCGCAGGCACAGGTGATTTCGGCGGAACCAGAAAATTTCGACGATCACGCCCGTTCGCTGCGCGCCGGCAAGCGCGAGGCCCACGACGGCAAGGGCCGTTCCATCTGCGATGCGCTGATGGCGGCGATCCCCGGCGAGATTACCTTTGCCATCAACGGCAAGCTGCTGGCCCAGGGCGTCACCGCATCTGAAGCCGAAGTGGGCGCCGCCGTTGCCTTTGCCTACCGCGAACTCAAACTCGTGGTCGAGCCGGGCGGCGCGGTGGGTCTGGCTGCTTTGCTCGCCGGCCATATCGACGCGAAAGGCAAGACGATCGTGATCGTGCTGTCGGGCGGCAACGTGGATCCGGAGCTGTATGCGCGGCTGATCGCGTGACGGCCCCAAGCCCAAAGTTCTAAAAGTCAGAAAACAAAATCGGGAGGCTAAGTCATGCACAGAATGCTCGTTCTCTACAACGAACCCAAGGATCCCGCGCATTTCAAGAAATACTACGTCGAGACGCATCTGCCGCTCTTGGGCAAGATGGCCGGCGTCAAGCACGCCAGTTATTCGTTCGACGCCAAGCCGCTTGGCCCCGGCAAGGCGCCATTCTGCGTTTTCGAGGCCGACTTCGAGAGCGAGGCGGCGATGATGAGCGCGCTGGGATCGAAGGAAGGCCAGGCGGTCGCGGGTGATGTACCCAATTACGCCTCCGGCGGCGTCACCATGGTGCATTTTCCGCTGAAGTGACCGGCGGCGAAGGCCGTCCGCTTTCCGGATCAGGAAAAGAACGCGATCTTCTCGTTCTGGCTCATGCGCCGGATCGGGGCGAGCGGATCGGGCCGGGAGGCGCGTGGCCGTGGCACGATGCCATTGGCGAGAAGACTGGAACCGAGCGATGGCGCGCTATCCGCTTCGGGGGAGACTTGAATTGGTGCACTCATCGGTGTGGTCAAGGCGGGCGCGGCCAAAGCAGGCTCTGCCTTTGCTTCACGGACATCGCTCACAAAGGTGATTTCGATGTCATCGATGGGCATGTGTTGATTTTTCGCGGCAACGGGCGGTTGAGCCGTCGGTGCCGGCGCGCGCGATGCCTCGGCGACGGGGGCCTGAGGTTCCGGCATCTCGCCGTCGGACATCTCATCCACCGGCGGCTCATAGGCCGCATCCGTATCGGGCGCGGCCATCTCCATCGCCACCATGTCCAGCATGGCTTCATCACTGACATCGAAGCTGTCGGCCGGCTCGCTTGCGGCTTCCGGGACAACCTCCATCGAAGATTCATGTGATGCGGCGGAAGCAACGGACGACGCCTGCATCGTCGCGCCGGGCTCGGCAGGCTCTTCAACTCGTGACTCAGCAGGTGCCGCCGCGGCCGAAACCGGCTCTTGCGACGCTTGCGGCGGCGAAGGTGAAGCCGCGGCGCTGTCGGCGTCAAAGCCTGCGATTTTTTCCTCGATCCCGTCGAAAGCGCCGCTTAAAGCACCCGCAAGATCGAAAGGCGCAAGCTTGGCGGCCGCGCCTTCGATGGCCGCCACTTGTGAGTCGATCAAGTCGCAAATCCGCCCGTCAGCGCCGATTTCGCGCAAGCGCCAGGCAATCTCGCGGATGACGCGAGCGCCCTTGCGCACCGGCGCGAGATTTTGTTCCAGCGCCAGATCGCCGAGCGCGATATTGGCCGCCTCGCGCGCCTGGGTGAGTGCCGCGCGTAGCGAAGCCAGCGCTTCGTCGAGCAGGGGATCGCGCACCGGCTTCTTCGAGGCCGCGATCGTCTCCTCGATCCGCGAGACGGCGTCGAGCACCATTTTGGTGTCGGCATTGCGGTTGCGTTTGGCATATTCGCCGAGAAACCAGCGCCCCCGCGAGGTCTCCATGAACGCCTCTTTGATGGCGTCATAGTCCGCCTCGCCGGGCTGGACCGGGCGGGCGGCGATCGGGGACAGGGCAAATGCTTCGTCGGCCATAGCTAACTCATGCGCGCAAATCACCGCGCGTTAACTTACGATCACCACGAACTCGCCCAAATCGCAATTGAATTGATGCCATCTGAATCACAAATCCCCATCGCATCCTCGCAGTTGTCAAAGCGATTCGCGACCAGGCTTGCGTTGTTCTATGGGGCGATCTTCGCGCTGATCGGCAGCCATCTGCCGTTCTTTCCGGTATGGCTGCGCGCGGTTGGGATCGATGCGGCCTGGATCGGCATTATTTCGGCGGTCCCGGCCGTGACGCGATTTACCGTCCTGCCTGTCGTGACAAGCCTTGCCGAACGCCACACCGCGGTGCGCGGCGCGATCGTCGTGACAGCCGTGATCACGACCGTTGGATTTGCCGCGATCGGCACCCAGCATCTGCCGGTTGCGGTGTTCCTGGCCTATGCCGTGACCGCAGCCGTGTGGACGCCAACGATCCCGTTGGCGGATGCCTATGCGTTGCGCGGCGTCGTGCGCTACGGCTTCGATTATGGGCCGGTGCGGTTATGGGGCTCGGCGGCCTTCATCGTCGGCGCGTTGGCTTGCGGATGGCTCGCCGACCTCATCGCGGCCAGATATCTGATCTGGATCATTACCGGCGCCGCCGCGCTCGGTGCGGTGATCAGCCTCGGCTTGCAACCGCTGGATGGCCGTCAAGCGCAAGCCCCGGTGCGCGAGGGGTCGCCCGCGTTGCTGCGCGATCCCGGTTTTCTGGCGATCATCGCGGCGTCCGCGCTGATCCAGAGCAGCCACTCCACTTATTACGTCTTTGGCTCCATCACCTGGCAGCTCGCAGGCCTCGGCGGCCTGACGATTGCGGCGTTGTGGGCGCTCGGGGTCGCGGCCGAGATCGTGGTCTTTGCGTTGTCGCCGCGTTTCACGTGGCAGCCTTCGACACTCGTGGTGATCGGAGGGTGCGGTGCCGTGGTGCGCTGGCTGATCACGGCGCAAGAGCCGCCGGTCGCCGTGCTCGCAGTTGTCCAGCTTGGTCATGGTCTCAGTTATGGGCTGACCCAACTCGGCATCATGGGACTGATGGTGCGGCATGTGCCGATGGCAACAGTCACGCGCGCGCAGGGCTATCTGGCCGCCTGCGGTGGAATCGTCTCCTCAGGCGCCTCGATCGTCTCGGGCATGATCTATGCCCGCTACGGCCAGGGCGCCTATTACCTGATGGCCGCGATGGCGCTGTCGGGCGCCGTTGTGATGTGGGTCGCGCGAAGATATCTTCACGCTCACCCCCAGAATGCGGCGTCCGGCGGGTAAACCAGACTGCCGTCGTAACGAAGACCGCCGTCGCGGTCGCGCGCCAGCAATAGCGGGCCGTCAAGGTCGACAAAGCGGGCCAATGGAGTGAGCAGCATTGCGGGCGCCATCGACAACGACGTCGCCACCATGCAGCCGACCATGATGTCGAAACCCTGCGCGGTTGCCGCATCCGCCATCGCGAGCGCTTCCGTCAATCCGCCGGTCTTGTCGAGCTTGATGTTGACCGCATCGTAGCGCTCGCGAAGGCCGCTCAAGGAGGCGCGGTCGTGGACGCTCTCGTCGGCGCACACCGCGATCGGCCGCTTGATCCGGGCCAACGCTGCATCCTGGCCGGCGGGGAGGGGCTGCTCGACCAGCGTGACGCCGGCTGTCGCGCAGGCGGCGAGATTTTGCTCGAGATTGGCTTCGGTCCAGGCCTCGTTGGCGTCAACGATCAGTTCGGAATCGGGCGCGGCCTTCCGCACGGCAGCGATCCGCAACCCGTCGCCATCGCCACCGAGCTTGATCTTGAGCAGCGGCCGGTGCGCGGCCTTAGCGGTCGCGGCCGTCATCGTCTCCGGCGAGCCCAGCGAGATGGTATAAGCGGTGACTGTAGCGCGGGGAACGGCGCGGCCGAGGCAGTCCCAGATTCGCGTCCCCCTTCGTTTGGCTTCCAGATCGAGCAGGGCGCAGTCCAGCGCGTTGCGCGCGGCGGAAGGCGGGATAGCCGCCTGCAAAGCCTCACGGTCGAGCCCGCGCGAGATCGCGTCCTTCATGCTGAGGATCGCGGCGAGCGTCGCCTCCGGTGTCTCGCCATAGCGGGGATAGGGTACGCACTCGCCGCGCCCGGTCACGCCGTCCCGACACACTTCCGCCACGACGACGACGGCTTCTGTCTTGGCGCCGCGGCTGATGGTGAAACCACCCTCGATCGGCCAGCGTTCGATTCTCGCCTCTAACGTTGGCGCTTTGTCGGAACTCATTTTAACATCTAACCATTCTGAACGAACCGCTTGCCCGCAACGACCCATTATGTATGGCTGGTTCGGGCACATCTTCTACAAATTTATCAGAGCGTTGCTGAGATTTTCTCGTCTTCACCTACAGCAGAAGCAGCGCAGGAGTTGGAATCGTGAGCGGCGACCCGACATTGGAGCGTATCGCAAAAGGCAACGGTCTTGCGCTGTGCGCGGCCGGCCCATGGATCGCGCGCTTTGCCTCCGAACTCGAGCAAATCGTGTCGGATGCCGAACGGCTGACCGGAAGCCGGTCGAACATCTTTATCGATGTGTCGCAGGTCTCCAAGCTCGATACGTTCGGGGCCTGGCTGATCGAGCGTCTGCGCCGCAGCCTGACCCAGGGCGGTGTCGAGGCCAAGATCGCCGGCCTCTCGGCCGATTATTCCAGCCTGGTCGACGAGGTGCGCCGGGTGAAGGTGACCCCGGCGGCCAGTGCGACCACGGTGACCATTACCGGCATGCTCGACCAGGTCGGCCGCACCATCGCCGGGATCGGCGGTACCCTCCTCAGTCTCGTCGACATGCTGGGCGCGGTGCTCGCCGCCAGTGGACGGGTCTTGATTCATCCCAGATCGTTTCGGTTGACCTCCACTGTGCACCATATGGAGCAGGTGTGCTGGCGGGCCGTGCCGATCGTCGTCCTGATTACCTTCCTGATTGGCTGTATCATCTCCCAGCAGGGCATCTTTCACTTCCGAAGGTTCGGCGCCGATATCTTTGTGGTCGACATGCTGGGGGTGCTGGTGCTGCGCGAGATCGGCGTGCTCCTGGTCGCCATCATGGTGGCGGGACGGTCGGGCAGCGCCTACACCGCCGAACTCGGTTCCATGAAGATGCGGGAGGAAATCGACGCCCTTCGCACCATGGGCTTTGATCCGATCGAGGTTCTGATCCTGCCCCGGATGCTCGCGCTGGTGCTGGCGCTGCCGATCCTGGCGTTTCTGGGCGCCATCGCCGCCCTTTACGGTGGTGGCCTTGTCGCCTGGCTCTATGGCGGGGTTGACCCTGAAGCGTTTCTGCTGCGGTTGCGCGATGCGATCTCGATCGACCACTTTACGGTTGGGATCATCAAGGCGCCGGTCATGGCGGCGGTGATCGGGATTGTCGCCTGTGTCGAGGGACTGGCCGTGCAGGGCAGCGCGGAATTGCTCGGACAGCACACGACCTCATCTGTCGTGAAGGGCATCTTTTTCGTGATCGTGATGGACGGCGTGTTCGCGATCTTCTTTGCCTCGATCGGGATGTGACGATGGCAGGCGAAGTGCAGACCCAAATTCCGAACCAGGCTTCGAGCCAAGTTCCAAATCAGGTTCCAAATCAGGTTCAAATCCAGCAACAGGACGCCATCATCCGGGTGCGCGACATCTCGGTGCAGTTCGGCAAGACCAAAGTGCTCGATGGCCTGAATCTCGACGTCAAGCGCGGCGAGATCTTGGGCTTTGTCGGCCCGTCCGGCGCCGGGAAATCGGTCCTGACCCGCACCATCATTGGCCTGGTACCGAAGGTTTCCGGGCGGATCGAGGTGTTCGGGGTGGATCTCGATGCCGCAAGCGCGTCACAGCGCCGCGGCGTGGAGCGGCGCTGGGGGATCCTGTTCCAGCAGGGCGCGCTATTCTCCTCGCTGACAGTGCGGCAAAATATCCAGTTTCCGGTGCGTGAATATCTCGACGTCACCCAGCGCCTGCTCGACGAGATCACCATCGCCAAGCTCGGGATGGTCGGATTGCGCCCCGAGGTGGCCGATCGTTTCCCGTCGGAACTATCCGGCGGCATGATCAAGCGTGTGGCGCTGGCCCGCGCGCTCGCGCTCGATCCGGAACTCGTATTCCTGGATGAGCCGACCTCGGGCCTCGATCCGATCGGCGCCGGCGACTTCGACGAACTGGTCCGGACCCTCCAGCGGACTTTGGGCTTGACCGTTTTCATGGTAACCCACGATCTCGACAGCCTCTATACGGCGTGTGACCGGATTGCCGTTTTAGGGGACGGCAAGATCATTGCCGCAGGATCGATGGCCGACATGCAGGCCTCGCAGCATCCCTGGTTGAGGGCCTACTTCCACGGCAAACGCGCCCGCGCCGTGATGGGATAGTTTTTTTAACGTATTTTTGCGTCTCTGATTGTGGTTCTCGGGCTCGTTTTGATTAGTTTCGGAGTTGGGTATGGAAACGCGGGCGAATTACGTTCTGATCGGATCGTTCACGCTCGCCGTGATCGCCGCCGCGTTTGGATTCGTGCTCTGGTTCCAGAGCCTTCACACTACGAAACTGCGCAGCCCCTTGCGTATCGTTTTCGAGGGCCCCGCAGCGGGCCTGCGCAACGGCGGCAGTGTCAATTTTAACGGTATCAGGGTAGGTGAAGTCATCTCGGTCAAGCTCGACAATCCGCGTCGTGTCGTCGCGCTGGCCATGGTCGAAAACAACACGCCGCTCCGCAAGGACACCCTTGTGGGCCTCGAGTTTCAGGGCCTGACCGGTGTGGCCGCCATTTCGCTCAAGGGCGGCGAGGAAGCAGCACCCCCGGTGCCGCTCGGCGAGGACGCCATTCCCGTGCTGACCGCCGATCCAAACGCGCTGCAGGACGTTACCGAGGCGATCCGCGGCACCTTGCAGAACATCAACCGCGTGGTTGCCGACAACCAGCAGGCGGTGAAAAACTCGCTGCATAACCTTGAGGTCTTTACCGCCTCGCTGTCGCGCAACGCCGAGAAGATCGACGACGTCATGGCGAAGGTCGACGGCGTGATGGGCAAGGCGGACAATCTGATGGTCGGCCTCAACAGGCTCGCCGGCGGCAAGGATGGCGGCGAGCTGTTCCTCACCGTGCAATCGATCCGCGAATTGGCGGAAGATTTCGACAAGCGCTCCGGCGCGCTGATGACTGATGGCCGCCGCACGCTCGGCGACATCAGCCGCGCGGTGAACAATCTCGACCGCAATCCGACCCGGCTGTTGTTCGGCGCGAGCACCGCGACCTCGCCGTCAGCCGCGTCCGCCTCGACGCCCACTCCGCCGCCGGCCGGACCGCGACGGGCGCAGTAGGGATCGAGGGCGACTTCTTCTCGTTGCGGTTCTTTCGAGATTTTTATCCTTTTGCCAACGAAGAGTTGCAGGCATCGGCATATTCACGTCGTTTCCTGGTCTGAGCCTTACAGGCACCGGCAGCGCCACGCGTAGACCTTCCGGACCACGATTTTTGACGACCCGACACCGGCCGTGGCCTGCGCGTCCAACCGCGTCATGGTCGCACTCACTCTAACGACAATATTCCGCATGGACGGCTGTGGTTTGCCGTGAAACTTCAATCACAGCCACGCGTAATCCTCAATATGAACCGAGCGGGCCGGCTGCTTCACGGGCAGCGATTTAAATATCGGTGGTTCGATGAAGCGAGGCTGATTGAAATCGCCACATGGAGCGGCGACCGCAGTTTGCCTTTGCAGCATCATTTTCATGACGAGATTTAACTGACCTTTGTGCTGTCGGGCCGTTACGGCTTTTCCGTCGGCGAGCAAACGGTGTCGGCGGAAGCCGGTGAATGCATAATTATCCCGGCGTTGCGGCCCCATGCGCCGGTTCCGCACGAACAGCGGGGAACCACCACGTTCAATGCCTACGTCCCCGTCGGACAATTTCCCGTCAAGGTCGTCAGCGTTGCCGTCCTTCCGATGCGCGACGCATGGCTGGCGCAAGGTTCGTTTCGCCTTGACGATTTGGCGCGAGCTTTGGGCCATTCGCGAAGAGACGCGCCCGGTTTCGGTCTCGATCGACGCGGCGCTCGACCGGGCGCTCGCGATCGACGAGGGGCCGGTCGTGCTGGCCGACGTCGGTCGACAATCCGGGCGGCGGCCGCCCAGCGACTCCACTTTCGTGCTCGAGCGCCTGATCGAGCGCGGCATCGGCAATGCGGTGCTGGGCGCCTTCTGGGATCTGGGCGCGATCCATGTGTGCCGGGATGCCGGTGTCGGCGCCACGCTGGATCTGCGCCTCGGCGGCAAATGCGGGCCGGCCTCGCGGCAGGCCGATCAATCTTCGGTCACGGTCCGGGCCATCGCCGAGAACCATTCACAAGGCGGTCTCGACGGGCGGACCCCGATGGGCACCGCGGTCTGGATCGAAACGGCCGATCGCATCAGCTTGCTGCTCGTGTCGATCCGCGGCCAGGTCTTCAATCCCGACGCCTTTACCGGCCTCGGCATCGAGCTCACTTCGCGCAAGCTCATCATCGTGAAGTCGACCCAGCATTTCCATGCGGGCTTCGCCCCGCTCGCCCGCGAGGTGCTCTACGTCACCTCACCTGGCGCGCTCAGCCTCGAATTCGCCGAAATTCCCTATCGTCTGCGCGATCTCACCTATTGGCCGCGCCTCGCCGATCCGTTCGCCTGAGGAAAGCCTGATGTCGCGCGAAGCAAACAGCCGCCTGGTTCTCTCGCTCCATGCGCTTTGGAACGCCGGTGACCTGACGGCGGTCGAGCGCGTCTATCATCCCGCCTTCGTCGCCCATTTCCCCGACAGCTCGAACTTTCCACGCCGCGAAGGGCTGGATCAGGTCCGGACCGGCATCGCGCGCATCCGCGAGGCGTTCCCGGATTGGTTCGAGGAGGTCCAGGACCTGCTGGTCGACGGCGACAAGGTCGTGACCCGCTATCGCTCGACCGGGACCCATCGGGGTGAGTTCTACGGCCTGGCGCCGACCGGGCGGCGGATCGCCATTCGCGAGATCTCGATCTATCGCATCAAACGGGATCGCATTGTGGAGCAATGGTGCATGCTCGACGAGCTGCAGCGCTTGCGCCAGCTCGGCATCGCCGACAGCTTCGCCCAAGGCATCCGACCTCGATGCCAGCCGGATGAAAGCCGGAGGTCAGGTCATGTCGATCCTTCTGCGGGGTGATCGTCGAGATATAGTAGAAGAACTGCGATCTGCATTGGATCGTTGCGCCGGCTCGCCGTTAGCGCGATGCGGAAGCGTGTTCCATCATGCTTCCATATAACGATATTTTGTCTTATGGCCGATCATGCCAGCATCCAGCTTGAACGGCCCGAAATCTTCCTTTGTAATTTGCCGGAGCACATCAAGCGCCTCGCCTGCCGTCCGCGGTTTGACTATGCGCGGATGAAACCCCGCGCCAAGAAGGACGGTGACACCCTCGTTTTCTCAGGTGGAAGAACGGAGCCGTTGCGGCTGAGCGGCTGCGTCCCCGTCACGGCTGGCGACGGCGAAGCAACAGCTGAGTTCGAGCTCAAGTTCGGCGAGGAGCGTTCTTCATTCTACACAATGCCCGGGTGTGAATAAGCACCGACGCGGGACCCCGGGGCCAAAGAAGGCCGACCTATTGAACCAGCTCGCGAACATCGCGGATGCACGGGTCCGAACGAAATTCCTCGCGCCGGATCAAAGCGTTGTGGGTCTTCGGACGAAGGGGCCCGCTCCGGTGCTCATCCACGGGCCGGCGGCTACGGTGCGAAACGCCTCGTCATGGATGGCCGTCAGGAACTGGCCCTCGCTGACGCGGACCAGGCCGCGGTACATGCCCGAGCAATTGAAGGGCAGTGCCACGTTGCCTCGGCCATCGACCGCGATCACCCCACCCGAGCCGCCGAGCGGGCCGAGCTCTGCCATGACCGCGCCGGCCGCCTGGTCGAGTGTCTGGCCCGCCCAGCGCATGCGGGCGTCGATTTCGTGGCCGACCGCGTAGCGGATGAAATACTCGCCGTGGCCGGTGCCCGACAGCGCGCAGGTCGCATTGTCGGCCCAGGTGCCGGCGCCGATGACCGGGCAATCGCCGACGCGTCCCGGGCGCTTGGCGGTCATGCCGCCGGTCGAGGTCGCGGCCGCCAGGTTGCCCGCGGCATCGAGCGCCACGGCGCCGACCGTGCCGTGCTTGCGGCTGTCGTCGCCGTCGTCGGCGGCGCCCGCCTGTCGCCGCGCCATCTCGGCGTCGAGCGCGGCGCGGCGCGCCTCGGTCCCGAACCAGGCGGGATCGACATGCTCGAGCCCGATCTCGCGGCAGAAGCGCTGGGCGCCCTCGCCGGCCAGAAAGACATGGTCCGAGCGCTCCATCACCGCGCGCGCCGCCAGGATCGGATTGCGCGGCCCGCAGATGCCGGCGACGGCGCCGGCGCGCCGGTCGCGCCCCTCCATCAGGGCCGCGTCCATCTCGTGCCGCCCGTCGGTCGTGTAGACCGCACCCCGGCCGGCGTTGAACAGCGGATCCTCCTCGAGTGCCATGACCGCCTCGGTCACTGCATCGAGCGCCGAGCCGCCGCGGGCGAGCACGGCATGGCCGGCCGCGAGCGCCCGGCGCAGGCCGGCATGATAGGCGTCGGTTTTCTCCGGCGTCAGGGTCGAGCGCGGGATGGTGCCCGCGCCGCCATGGATCGCGAGCACGGGCGAGAGCGGAGAGGTCATGGAAGGCTCCTATCGCAGCATGGCCGACATGGCCGAGGCCGTATTCATCCAGCGGACCGCATCCGCCATCGAGGTCAGCGGCAGGCCGACACGGGTCGCATCCAGGCGCCGGGAGACCGGAATGGTCGCGACGAGATCGGCCAGCGCCGCGCCCGTCATGTCGAGCACCAGTTCGCGCGGCTGTTCGATCCTGAAGGGACGGAGCTCGGACGCCCGGCGGGCGGCGCGCTCCGCCGCGGCGCGGATCGCCGCCCGGGCGGCGGTCACGCCGAGGCTCTGGGCCGCCCGGTTGCCGAGCGCCCGCTTGACCTGGACGAACTCGGCGTCGGGGAACAGCGGGCGATGCTCCTCGATGCAGACGTCGTCGCCGGTGATCAGGCCGACCGGGATGTTCCGCTCGCCCGCATAGGCGCCGTAGATACCGGCCTCGCCCAGCGTCCGGCCATCGACCTCGACGCGGCGGAAGGCGAAGCCGTTGGTGGTATGGGCCAGCACGCCGTAATTCGCCGCCGAGGCATGATAGCCGGTGCAGAACACCGCCGCGTGATCCGCCTCGAGCCCGGCGAACATGTTGAACGGCTTGGGCTTGCCCAGGATCAGCTCGGCCGCCGGATGCAGCAGCTCCGGCAGCAGATTGGTCATCGGCCCGTGGGAATCATTGACCAGGATCGCGGTGGCGCCGCCGGCGAGCGCACCCTCGATCGCCGCGTTGACCTCTTCGGTAGCAATACGTGGTGGTGGTGCTGCTGGCGCCTGGTTCGTACGTGTTCCTGGCCGGCGCTTCGCTCGCGCGCGCGGGCGACGTGCACGCGATCGACCGCTTCGCGACCGCCACCGAGCTCGATCCCAAGCTGCTCGTCGCGCAGATCGAGCTCGCGCGCGCGACGGCGCTGGACGGCGACGCCGCCAAGGCGATGGAGCGCGCGAAGGCCGTGAAGGAGCAGCTCGCGGGGCGCGCCGAGGGGCCGGCGCTGGTCGCCCTCGCGTGGGCGCGCGATCCGGCGCGAGGAGACGCGCCACCCGACGTCGACGCCACGATCGCGAACGCCAAGGCGCTCCCGTTGCCCCTCGCCTTCGTCCCGCACGCCGTGCTGGCGCTCCGTCACGTCGCGGCGCGTGAATGGGACGACGCGAAGAGCGAGATCAACGCGGGCCTCGCCAGCGCCGACGGCCCCGGCGTTGCCTCATGGCTCGGCGGGATCGCGATCGACGCAGGAGACGAGGCGCTCGCGCGCAAGGCGGCCCTCGCCGCGGTCTCCTTCTCGGCCGTGTACCCGCCGGCCCGCATGCTCGCGGCGCGCGTGGCGCTCGTCGGCGCGCGGCTCGATGAAGCAGTTGATCGCGCGGATGCTGGATGGAAAGACGTCGCCGGAGGAGCGGCTCACAGACATCCAGACGGCGCGCAAGCTGCATACCGATGCGGTGCGGGTAGGTGAGGAGGCGCTTTTGAAGGAATCTCTGCCGGACACTGTGGAAATGGAGGCCCTGCGCACAGCGGGAGACATCGGCGGCGATTCGATCCCGGAGATCATCATTTCCTCCTGGAAACACTTCGCGCCGGTGTTGCGGACTGCGGCGGCGGAGGCGCTGACTTCGCATCCTGACTGGGCGGCGAAGCTCTCGATGCGGTGGAGCAGAGGAAGATCGAGCGTGGAGAATTGCCGATCACGGTAGCGCGCTATTTCGGCAGCCAGAAGGATGCGAAGTTGAAGAAGCGTGCGGAGGAACTCATCGGCGCGTGGCATGAGTCGAATGCGGACCTGAAGGCGCTCATCGTGGCGAAGCGCAAGGCGTGTCTCGAAGGCGAGCCGGATCTTGCCCAAGGGAAGATCACCTTCCAGACGACGTGCATGGTGTGCCATACGTTCCTGGGCACGGGGCAGAAAGGTGGGACCGGACATCACGGGCAGTGGACGCAGCAACCTGGACGCGCTTTTGGCCGATGTGATCGACCCGAACCAGATCATCGGGAACGGGTATGAAAACATCATCGTGACGACGAAGGACAACCGCACCTTGAGCGGGCGCATGACGGAGGACGCTCCGAGTCATGTGAAGCTGCTGGCGATCGGCGGAGCGGAGCAGGTGGTGGCGCGGGATCAGATCGCGAGCCTGGTGAACACGCACCAGAGCGTGATGCCGGTGGGCTTCGGCGCGCTGCCGGATGAGGTGTTCCGCAATCTCGCGTGGTACGTGCTTGCGCCGCCGGAGGAGGGGCCGCTCACCAAGGAAAAGAAGAAGATGCTCAGCCAGGGCGTGGAAGGCTCGATGCGGTAAAGAAAAAAGGGACCAACTGGCATGCGGCAGATTGGGAAAGCGTGAGCCTGTGGAATCCACAGTGGAAAGTGGACGCGCCGGAATTCGAGCGCACGCCCGGAGAAACTGTCCGACTTCCATGGCCGGCAAAATGTGCTGCATCATGCATCCTTTCTCCAAGGACAAGCCTTGCGTCTTGGAGCGGAAGGTGATGGTCGAAAAGGGCAAGACCGACAAACTAGCAATACGTAACGTTGATGATGGCGCTGCCCTCTACTTGGTTCAGCATATTGTTCGTCACCGGCGTGGCCCTGACCAACGGCGACGAATTCCATGCCGGGAAGGTGGCCAGCAACCTCGATTGCCGGCACACTTTCACCCGGTTGCTCGATCCGAAGATTTTGCCCGCGGATTTCGTGGAGGCGATCAACCGGATCAACTACGACAGCGCTTCGCTGAAAATGAATGTAGCCCTGACGGAACTGCCCAATTTCACCGCCTGCCCCGGCAGCCACGGCCCGCAGCATCACGGCACGGTCCACCTCTGTCCCGATCAGGATTACATCGAACGAGGCTTCGATGACGCCAAGTATGGCCGGCCTTCGCAGGATCCGATTTTGGAATGCACCTTGCCCTCCGCCGTCGATCCGAGTGTCGCCCCGCCGGGCAAGCATCTCATGTCGATGTTCATCCAGTACGCCCCGTACAAGCTCAAGGAAGGCACCTGGGACGACGCCGCAAGAACAAGTTTGCCGACCGCTGCTTCGACATCCTGGAGGAATATGCCCCGGGCTTCAAGAAATCGGTCATCGCCCGGCAGATCCTGAGCCCGGTCGATCTGGAAAAGATCTTCAACATGACCGGCGGCAACATTTTCCAGGGCTCGATGTCGCTCAACCAGCTGTTCCTGTTCCGGCCGGTGCCCGGCTTCGCGGATTATCGCACGCCGATCAAGGGGCTGTACCTGTGCGGGGCGGCGGCCCATCCCGGCGGCGGCGTCATGGGCATCGCGGGCTGGAACGCGGCCAAGGTGATGCTGAACCGCTGGTGAAATTGGGCCATTCAAGAGTAGCTGGGTGAGGGAGCGTGGTCCGTATAGCCCCGTTCACGGGGCTTTCCGCGAAGCGGTGTAGGCCCGCCGTTGACGGCGGGTTCGCAGATGCAATTCGCATGGAGCCCCGTTTCACGGGGCTTCTCGCTGTTTGGCTTCAGCGATTTGCCAGTCCGAACGGCTCAAGCCGAACCGCGAGAAGCCGCGTGAACCGGGGCTCGGGCCTTGTCATTTTCAATGCGCCCAGGATTAACAGCATTCCCTTCCCGAAATCATCGAACTGGCATGCAGCAACTGCCTCGCAGGGCCGTGCAGGATGTCCACCTCCTGCGTAGTAGGTTTGGCCCGGCCCAATAGGTGACGCAGGGCGTGCATCAGCGGAGTATGGGCCTTGGCGTGGTAAAGGAAGTGGAGCTTTTCCAGGGCGCCCTTGGAGATGTTCGAACATCCGCTCCTGGGCCGCGAAAGTTGCCGGTTGCAGATCGTTTGCTGGCTCCACCGGCGGGGGCGCGGACGTCCGCAAAAAACAGCGGCGTAAATCGAAAAGGCAAATGGCCACGGCCTGGGCCAGATTCAAGGCGGGATAAACTTCGTCGGTCGGAATGTTGATGAGATAATGGCAGCGGGTCACTTCGCTGCTGGCCAACCCGGTCGCTTTGGGGCCCGACACCCAGGGCCACGGGCTGCTGAACGGTCAGGCGCTGGGCCAGGTGCGGCAGAATCTGTTCGGGGGGGCCGATCGATGCTTGCGAAACAGGCCGCCGGTCCGCGCCGAGGTCCCGGCCACGAGAACGCAATCGGCCACGGCGGCGCCAGATCGTCCACGACACGAAGGCTGTCGAGGATGTCTTCACCCTGCGTCGACATTTGCCGGGCATTGCGATCGTCCGGGTCGGCCGTGGGTGCCACGAGCACGAGATCCTTGAAGCCGAGGATCGCGGCATCGCGGGCAAGGTCGCTCCGAGATCCCGGCAATTTGTGGCCGCACAAAACATTCGGCAAAGGTCGAGCGACATCGGCGTTGGTACCTGCGGGCGTCTTCTCTGCGTTCTCTGCGTCCTCTGCGTTTCAAGGATTTAAGCGCAGAGAACGCAGAGAGCAGAGAATATCGGCAAAGTATTTTTAACAAGCTCCATCATGGATCTTATTCCCGGACACGAATAGAATCCAACCGAGACACACGGCCCCCTGACACGACACACTCGGCGGGAAACATGACGCGGATTCAGCTTCCACCACATCCGAGCCGGCCGATCCGCGGCGGGTGCGGCGCGATCTGGAAGAGGTGCTGGCCGGCGACGTCCGTTTCGATCGCCTGACGCGCGGGCTTTATGCCACCGATGCCAGCGTCTACCAGATGGTGCCGATGACGGGGGTCGTGCTGCCGAAGACGCAGCAGGACGTGCTCGAGATGGCTGGCCGTGTGTGGCCGATTCGGTTCGATCAACCAGTTCCAGGATCTGCATATTCGGTTGCGTGGCTGCGCCGCGTCCACCAGGGCCCAGCTTCCGGCTGCCGGCGAGAGTTGGGCTGTATCCCATCGTGTTGATCTGGGATCCGCGCCCTTTGCCAGAAGAGCCTGGATCACTTTCGACATCGTTGTTCTGCACGGCGCGGAACAAGGCCGTTGTGCCCGTGCTCATCTCGTTATCGCCAAAACGTCCCCGCCGGGAGCATTGGGACGATCGGAGTCCGTGATCCGATCGATATGACGCCGGCGTTCAGCAGCGCCATGATGATGTCCATCCCGGAAACGGGGAGCCCAATGGCCGCGCTGCTGCCGTGGCCGACACGTCGTCTGCTCTACCGGCGAGATCAGCAGGCAGGCTATCAGCACCAGTACAAGGTGGCTCCACGAGCTACACCGGCATCAGGCCGATCCCGATGGACAAGCTGATCGATACAGCTTCGTGGCCGCCGCCAAGAAGGCCTATGCGGCCGAGGGCGCGCTCTAACGTGGCGGAGTCGGGCAGGGGTTGGCGCGGCACTGTTGTGGTGCCTCGTTCAGCGTATTGCTCGTGGGACCGGGCATGGGGGGCCAAAACGCACCATCAAGCCGCTGATCTCCAAATCCT
>CAVVZW010000135.1:0-26714 GCA_963752265.1 uncultured Alphaproteobacteria bacterium | reverse complement strand
ATGGCGCGTTCGTTGATCTGGGCGGAGTGGATGCTTTGCTGCATGTTGGAGAAATTGCCTGGAGCCGAATCAACAAACCGTCGGACGTGCTCACGGTGGGGCAAGAAATTGAAGTAAAGGTTCTAAAAATCACTACTGAAGGGGAGAAGCGGCGTATTGCGGTCAGCGCCAAACAGCTGCAGCCGCATCCTTGGGACGCCGTCGCTGGAAAATACAAGCTGGGCGAGCGCGTTCGCGGCACGGTGACTCGCGTGATGGAATTCGGAGCGTTCGTGGAACTGGAGCCGGGGATTGAAGGTTTGATCCACGTTTCGGAAATGTCCTGGGGCAAAAAAGTGAGGATGCCGCGTACCCTTGATGACGGCTCGCCCAATCATTTCCGAATTGTGCGGCTGAAGGACAAGCTCGGCACCCGCTCGATGGCCTCGGGCGAGATCAAGCTCGAAGGCGCAATCGCTTACGCAGTCGGCAAGCTCGATCGCGGCTTCGTGCAGATGGCCGAGATGGTCAATTCGTCGCGGCTGTCCAACGGCGTGAAGTCGACGGCTCTGATGCGGCGTGCCTATCACGATGCGATGACGGTTGCGAAAAACCGCGTGGTGTTCGGCAGCCGGATCATTGATCTGCCGCTGGCGCGGCGGCAATTGATGAAGATCATGCTTGCGACCGAGCAGGCGCTGTCGATGAGTTTTATCACGGCGGACGCGCTCGACCGTGCAGAAGCCGGCAGCCAGGACGCCGCGGCGCTGTTGAGGATACTGACGCCGACGCTAAAGTTTCGTGCGACGCGCGACGCCCGCAAGGTCTGCGGCGACGCCATGGAGATGCGCGGCGGCATCGGCTACATCGAAGAGTTCGCGACCGCGAGGCTATTGCGCGACGCGCATCTCGGTTCGATCTGGGAAGGCACCGGCAATATTGTCGCTATCGATGCGCTCACGCGAGCCATCGGCCGCCACGGTGCGGACGCAGCGCTCGCCGCGGATTTACATGCCAGAATTGATGACAGCGCCGGCGTTCCGAACGCGTTCCGCGACCGGTTGCGATCGCTCGCGGACAGGGCCATCGAGTTTGCGCGCAAAGTCGCCAGCGGCGGTGAGAACGAAACCGAAGCGCGGCGCGCCACCAGTTTGCTCTATCATGTCGCAAGCGCGGTGGCGCTGGCGTGGGAAGCGGCGCGCATTCACGAGATGCGTGGCGATGCGCGCCGGCTGCTGTTGTCGCGGCTCGTGGTCGATCACAAGCTCACCAATGGTGATCCGTTCCGGCTGGCTGACGATGGTGTGCAACGCGCGATCACGGATTTATTGCTCGGCGATCGTGCGGTCGGGATCGTCGAGGCCGGGGAGTTGCTCCGCTGATCCCCGTCGACGTCGTTGACGTCAGGATGCCCCGATCAGAATGCCGACGCCGAGCACGATGACGCCGCCGAGCACGATCTGAAACACGGCCTGCAAGAAAGGCGTATCCATGTAACGGGCGCGGATATAGGCGATGGCCCAGAGCTCGAAGAAGACCACGATTCCGGCGATCGCAGTCGCAATCCAGAAGGCGTTGGCCCAGCGGTCTGGCACGAGATACGGCATGGTGTGACCGAGGCCGCCTATCGCGGTCATCAAGCCGCAGGTCAGGCCGCGCAGCCACGGCGAGCCGCGGCCGGTGAGCGAGCCGTCATCGGACAAGGCTTCCGCAAAGCCCATGCTGATGCCGGCGCCGATCGAAGCGGCGAGACCGACAAGAAATGTCTGCGAATTCTGGTGGGTGGCGAAAGCGGCGGCAAACAGCGGCGCCAGCGTCGAGACCGATCCGTCCATTAATCCTGCAAGGCCGGGCTGCACATATTGCAGCACGAACATGCGACGGCGCGTCTTGTCTTCTTCGGCGCGCACATCCGGAGTGAGGATCTCATCGGTCAGTTTGGCGGCGACGTGCTCGTGACTTTTTTCCGCTTCCGCGAGATCAGCGAGCAGCCGGCGAACGCCGACGTCCTGGGTCTGTTCGGCGGCTTTGACGTAGAAGCGCTCGGCCTCGAACTCCATCGTCGCCGCTTCCTTGCGCATGGTATCGAGCGACAGGTTCTTGGTCAGCCAGATCGGGCGGCGGCGCAGAAAGCCCTTGACGTTGTCGCGGCGGATCGGCGGCAGATTTTGGCCGAAGCGCTGCTCGTAAATCTCCAGCAACTGATGGCGATGGCCCTTTTCCTCCTCGGCCATCTCCTCGAATATCTTGGCCGATTCCGGGTAGCGCTCCGCGAGGTCTTCCGCGAAGCTCATATAGATGCGGCTGTCTTCCTCTTCGGCTGATATCGCGACTGCCAGCACTTCACGCTCGGTCAAATCGGCAAATTTCTTCACGGCGCGGCCTCTGATATCAATTTAGAATTATTCTAAACTGATATAGACGGGACGGGCGCCGAGGTCAAACCCGGCCAAAAAACTCCAACAACAGGCGGCTAACCTCGACCGGCTGCTCCTGTTGAACCCAGTGTCCGGCCCCCTCAATGAGATGAACGTCCGACATGCGCGTGCAGGCCGTCTTCTGCATCGCCTCGAACATGCCCGGCCGCTGATGGGTGCCCCAGTCCTGCCGTCCCGAGATGAAGCAGGAAGGCACGTCGATGCTTTTGCCTGACCAGGTCTCGAGCTCTGAGGTGAATGCGCCCGAGGTGCCGCAGCGATACCATTGCAGGCCGCCTTGAAATCCAGTCCGCTGATATTCTGCGCTGTAGACGGCAAGCTCGATATCAGGAAGCCAGGCGTTCGCGGCGATCGTCTCCGCCGACGGCATCTCTTCCGCCACTGTCTCTGCCATGGTCTTGGCGAGATCCATCACATAATAGGTCGGCAGTTTGGCGAGTTCGCCCGCCGACCAGGATGTGAGCGGATGAGGCCGGTTGTCTTTCCAGTCGGCGCTTTTGTGATGATAATAAGCGCGCAGGAAATCATGCACGCCTTGTGGCGCGTGCCACATATCGTCGTTCGCCTCGCGTGTCGAATAATACCAGTGATAATGCTTGCGCGGGCGCGGCAGCGCGGCCAGTTCGTGATGTACTGGGTCGACGCGCTTCGGCGGCAACGGTTTATCCGCGATATCGAAGGCCATTCGCGGCGGGCCTGCGAACGGCGCGCTCATTAAGACGATCGATCGAAACACGTCGGGGCGGATGATGCCGCACCAGGCCGCGACCGAACTTCCGAAATCATGCCCGACCACGGCTGCCACCGATCGATGACCGAACGCCGAGACGACGCCAAGGGCGTCGCGCACGAGGTTGGTCAGGCGGAACGGCATCAGGCTGCCGTCATAGCTCGCGTCCCAGCCGGTGGTGCGGCCATAGCCGCGCTGGTCCGGCGCGATCACGTGATAGCCGGCCTCAGCCAGCACCGGCATCACCTTGCGCCAGCTGAAAGCGAGCTCCGGGAAGCCGTGCAACAGCAGCACGCAAGGACGGCCTTTACTCTCAAAGCCGGCCTCCAGCACATGCATAGTGAGGCCGTTGATGCCTTCGATGGTGCGCGAGCGGATGCTTGCGGGAAGCGGGAGGTCGGGAAGCGTGGATGGATTGCTCATGCTGCGTTTCTTCGTGACGATGAGGAGTGCGGCGCGCCGGAGCAGGCCGAGCATAGGCGAGGCCGTCAGCGAACGGCGCAATTAGACTTCGCGTCGCCGGGAGAACCATGAGGCCTTGTATCGCTCATCCTTCGAGACGCGCGCAAGGGCGCGCTCCTCTGGATGAGGCGCTAAAAGTGACCGTGGCTCATAGCCGCTCGACGATAGTCACGTTGGCCATGCCGCCGCCCTCGCACATGGTCTGCAAGCCATAACGCTTGTTGCGCTGTTTGAGCGCGTTGACCAGCGTCGTCATCAGCTTGGTGCCGGAGCCGCCGAGCGGATGGCCGAGCGCGATGGCGCCGCCATTGACGTTGAGCCTCTCAGGGTCGGCGCCGGTGGTCTTCAACCAGGCGGTCGGCACGGACGCAAAGGCCTCGTTCACCTCGAACAGGTCGATGTCGTCGATCTTCATGCCGGCCTTTTTCAGCGCCCGTTCCGTCGCATGGAGCGGCGCATCCAGCATGATCACGGGGTCGCCGCCCATCATGGTCATGTGATGAACCCGCGCCATCGGCGCGATGCCGAGCGACTTCAAGCCTTTTTCATTGACGACTATCACGCCGGAAGCGCCGTCGCAGATCTGGCTGGCGGAGGCGGCGCTCAGTTTGCCGTTTTCCGCGATCAGTTTGACGCTTCTGATGCCGTCCAGACTGGCGTCGAAACGAATTCCTTCATCGACCGTGTGAACATCCTTTGAGCCGTCGGCGCGCGTAATCGACAACGGCACGATCTCGTCCTTGAAATGGCCGGCCTGCGTCGCCGCGATTGCCCGTTGATGGCTGTGATACGCGTACTCGTCGAGATCGTCTTTGGAGAGGCCGTATTTCTCCGCCATCATCTCCGCGCCGGTGAACTGGCTGAACACGATGTTCGGATAACGCTGCTCGATATTCGGGCTCTTGTAATGGCCGAATCCGTTTTTGGCCGGTAGCTGTGAAGCAAGCCCCATCGGCACCCGCGTCATCGCCTCGACGCCGGCTGCAATCACGACATCCATACTGCCGGACATCACCGCCTGCGCCGCGAAGTGCAGGGCCTGTTGCGAGGAACCGCATTGCCGGTCGATCGAGGTGCCCGGCACGCTTTCCGGCAGTTTGGACGCCATGATGGCGTTGCGCGCGATGTTGTTGGATTGCTCGCCGACCTGCATCACGCATCCCATGATCACGTCCTCGATCTGGTCCGGCGCCGCGCCGGAGCGCGCGACCAGCGCGTCGAGAACGGAGGCCGCGAGGTCGGCTGGATGCCAGCCTGCCAGACGGCCTCCCTTGCGGCCGCCCGCGGTACGCGCGGCAGCGACGATGTAAGCTTCGGCCATGGACGTTCTCCCTGATTTTATGGAGCGGAATTTTGGGTTGGTTGCGCGAATTAAAGTGTGCCGACCGAATTTAGTCAATCATTCAATTAACTCTTGAGTGGGGGCAAGCCATGGGGTTAACTGCACCGGTCATTCCGGGCAGGCCATGGACCTACATTTGGATACCCTTTCACCGGCCGCGCAATCGCTCGCAAAGAGCGCTACCGCCGACAAGCTCCTGGTTGCCGCCAGCGAACTGATGATCGAGCGCGCCTCGATCGAAATCTCCCTGAGCGACATCGCTCAGAAGTCCGGCGTCAATGCCGCGCTAGTGAAATATCATTTCGGCAACAAGGACGGCCTGTTGCTGGCGCTGCTCGCGCGTGATGCCGCAAAGGAAATGGCCCAGCTCGAATATCTGCTGGCGCAGCCGATCAGCCCGACCGCGAAACTGAAGCTGCACATTGCCGGCATCATCCGCGCCTATCGTCAATTCCCCTATATGAACCGTCTGATCCATTATTTGCTGCATGAAAGCAGCGGGGATGCCGCCGACGAGGTTTCAAAGTTCTTTGTGGCGCCCTTGCTTGAATTTCACCGCCGCCTGCTTGCGGACGGCATCAGGAAAGGTGAGTTTCGCAAGGTCGATCCGGTGATGTTCTACACCAGCCTGATCGGCGCCTGCGACCATCTGTTCTTCGCCCGGCACGCGATGTCGCGCGCGGCCGGCGTCGGTCCAGTCACGGATGAAGTTTGCCGTCAATATATCCGGCACATGGAGGCGTTGATTTGCCGGGGTATGCTGACGAGAAGTGACGAATAAGACGATTTTGTTTGCCGATCACGCCATAAAAAAGAAAACGCCAAGGGAGAGACGGATTATGCAGTTAAAGGACGTTGCAGTCTTGATCACCGGCGGCGGTTCCGGCCTTGGAGCCGCGACCGCGCGCGCGATGGCGGCGAAAGGCGCCAAGGTCGCCGTGCTGGATCAAAGCAAGGAGAACGCCGAGAAAGTCGCGGCCGAAGTAAAGGGAATCGCGGTCCCTGCCGATGTGACCGATGAGGAACAGGTCAAGGCTGCGATCGCGAAAGCAGAGGCCGCCCATGGCATCGCGCGGGTGCTGATGAATTGTGCCGGCATCGGCGGATCGCAGCGCATTGTCGGCAAGGACGGCGTCGTCTACCCGCTCGCCAAGTTTGCGCGCATCATCAACGTCAACCTGATCGGCACCTTCAATGTGCTGCGGCTATTCGCCGAACGCTTGTTGACGGAGCAACCCGTTGGCGAAGAGCGCGGCGTCATCATCAATACCGCGAGCGTTGCGGCCTATGAGGGCCAGATCGGCCAGATCGCCTACTCAGCCTCCAAGGGTGGCGTGGTCGGCCTTACGCTGCCCGCCGCGCGCGATCTCGCCCAGCACAAGATTCGCGTCAACACCATTGCGCCCGGTCTTTTCTTGACGCCGCTTCTGATGGGGTTGAACGAGCAGGCCCGCCAGAGTCTCGGCGCGCAGGTGCCACATCCCGCGCGTCTCGGCGATGCTTCCGAATACGGCAACCTCGCCGTCCACATCGTCGAGAACGCGATGATTAACGGTGAGACGATCCGCCTCGACGGCGCGATCCGTATGGCGCCGCGATAATGAGAGAATTCGCCTCGCACTGGAGAGTAGTGGCATGAATTTCGATTTTTCCGATGAACAAAAGCAATTGCGCGACACAGCGCGAAAATTTCTCGCTGAGAAATGTCCGCCCAAGGCGGTGCGTGCCGTGATCGACGGCAAGGCGCCTTATGACCGCGAACTGTGGAAGGGGCTCGCCGAGATGGGCTTTCTTGGTGTCGCGATTCCGGAAGGCTATGGCGGCACAGGTGCTGGCCAACTCGAGCTGTGCGTCATAGCGGAGGAGATGGGCCGGGTGCTTGCGCCGGTGCCGTTCTCCTCAACCGTCTATCTCGCCGCCGAATCGCTGCTGATCGCCGGCAGCGAGGCGCAGAAGCAGAAGTGGTTGCCTGTGATCGCATCCGGCGATGCGATCGGGACGCTCGCTCTGTTCGAAGGCAAGGGCAATCCATCGCCAGAGGCGATCAAGTTGACCGCGTCCGGCGGCAAGCTCGATGGCGTGAAGAAGCCGGTTGCCGATGGCGCGATCGCGGATTTTGCCATCGTGGCCGCACGCACCGGTTCGACGGGTCGTGAGACCGATATCTCGCTGTTCCTGGTGGACATGAAGGCGGACGGGGTCGAAGCCAAGGCGCTAACTAACGTCGATCCGTCGCGCAACCAGTCGGAGGTCACGTTCAAGAATTGCAAGGCCGAACCGCTCGGCGTGAGCGGCGAAGGCTGGAGTATCATTTCGCAGGTGCTCGATCGGGCCGCGGTCTTGTTGGCTTTCGAACAGGTCGGCGGCGCCGACCGGGCGCTCGAGATGGGCCGCGATTATGCGCTTGACCGCATCGCCTTCGGCCGGCCGATAGGCTCATTCCAGGCGATCAAGCACATGCTCGCCGACATGTATGTTTCGGCAACGCTGGCGCGCTCCAATTGCTATTACGGCGCCTGGGCGCTTTCGACCAATGCTGGCGAATTACCGGAAGCCGCCGCCGCGGCGCGGATCAGCGCGACGCAGGCGTTTCAGCACTGCGCCAAGAACAACATCCAGGTCCATGGCGGCATGGGATTCACTTGGGAGTTCGACTGCCACCTTTATTACCGCCGCGCGAACGCCACGGCGTTGTCGCTCGGCTCGATGTCGTATTGGGAGGACGCGCTGATCGATCGCATGCGGAAAAGGAACGCGGCATGAATTTCGACGACACTCCGCAGGAAGCCGCATTCCGAACTGAAGCGAAAGCCTGGATCGCGGCGAACGCGCCGAAGCAATATGAAGAGGAATTAAAAAATTCCTCGCTCGGCCGCACCGTACTTAAAGGCGCCAACGTTCTCGATGTTGCGAAAGCGTGGCAGAAGAAAAAGGCAGATGCCGGCTGGGCCTGTCTGCACTGGCCGAAGGAATATGGTGGCCGCGGTGCCTCGCCGATCGAGCGCGTGATCTGGCAGCAGGAAGAGGGCGCGTTCGGCAAACTCTCCTTCACCTTCATCATCGGCCACGGCATGTGCGGCCCGACCGTGATGGCCTATGCAAGCGAAGAGCATAAGCGCCGATATTTGCCACCGCTTGCTTCCGGCGAGGATATCTGGTGCCAGCTTTTTTCAGAGCCTGCGGGCGGCTCCGATGTCGCGGGCCTGCGTACGCGAGCTGAAAAACGCGGCGACGAGTGGGTCATCAACGGCCAGAAAATCTGGACGTCGGGCGCGCATTACTCCGACTACGGAATTCTGCTGACGCGTACCGATCCCGCCGTGCCCAAGCACAAGGGTCTCACCATGTTCTTCCTGAGCATGAAGAGCCCCGGCATCGAAATCAGGCCGATCAAGCAGGGCAACGGCAACTCCGACTTCAATGAAGTCTATTTCACCGACGTGAAAATTCCGGACTCCCAGCGCCTCGGCGACGTCAACGACGGCTGGAACGTGTCACTGACCACACTGATGAACGAACGCATGTCGATCGGCGGCGGCATTGCGACCGGTTTCCCGGAATTGTTCGAATTCTGCAGCAACCTGATGCTCGAAGACGGGCTCGCGATCGATGACGCGGGTGTCCGCTCGAAGCTCGCGCAATGGGCGGTTCGCGCCAGCGGGTTGAAATATACCAACATGCGGGCGATTTCGGCCTTGTCGAGAGGCGAGCGCCCGGGGCCGGAGAATTCGATCGGCAAGCTGGTGGCGGGATCGATGATCCAGGACATCTCGGTCTATGCGATGGATTTGCAAGGCGCGGCCGGGGTGCTCTCTGGTCCTGAGGATGCGGAGGTCGCCGGCAAATTCCAGGCGATGCTGTTGCGGGCCCCCGGAACCCGCATCGAAGGCGGCACCGACGAGATCATGCGCAACATCATCGCCGAGCGCGTGCTGGGTTTGCCCGGCGATATCCGGGTCGACAAGGACGTGCCGTTCAACCAGATCCCGACGAAGGGGCGAGACCGATCCTCATCCTGAGGGTCTCCAACGGGTCGCGCGAATGGGCGCCCGATGACAGGCTCCGCGGCGTCTCGAAGGATGAAGTCGGGCCAAATGGTTCGAGACGGCGCAAGCGCCTCCTCACCATGAGGGTTCACAGGCGAATTGAAAAGGAAAGGTCCCATGAATTTCGACGACACGCCGCAAGAAGCCGCTTTCCGCGCCGAAGCCAAAGCGTGGGTCGACGCCAATGCGCCGCGCGAATTCGAGGCGGAGCTTGCAAAGGCCTCCCTGGGGCGGATCAGGCTGCAAAAGCACGACATCGTTGAGGTCGCCAAGGCCTGGCAAAAGAAGAAGGCCGAAAGCGGCTGGGTGTGCCTGCACTGGCCGAAGGAATATGGCGGCCGCGGCGCTTCGCCGGTCGAGCGCGTGATCTGGCAGCAGGAAGAGGGAATTTACTTCAAGCTCACAAGTCCGTTCCAGATCGGTGAGGGCATGTGCGGGCCGACGCTGATGGCGTTCGGCAGCGAGGCCGACAAGCGGCGCTATCTGCCGAAGATCGCCTCGGGCGAGGAAATCTGGTGCCAGTTGTTCTCCGAGCCCGCCGGCGGCTCCGACGTCGCGGGCTTGCGCACCCGCGCCGAGCGCGATGGCGACCACTGGATCGTCAATGGTCAGAAGATCTGGACGTCGGGCGCACACTATGCCGATTACGGCCTGCTCATCACCCGCACCGATCCGGCCGTGCCCAAGCACAAGGGCCTGACCATGTTCTTCATCGACATGAAAGATCCCGCCGTCGAGGTCAGGCCGATCAAGCAGGCCAACGGCATGCAGGAATTCAACGAGGTGTTTTTCACCAATTTGCGTATTCCCGATTCGCAGCGGCTCGGCGCGGTCGGCGACGGCTGGAACGTGTCGCTGACCACGCTGATGAACGAGCGGATGTCGATCGGCGCGCGGCTCGCCACCGGCTTCAACGAGCTGTTTGAGTTTTGCTGCAACCTGATGACCGAAGATGGTCTCGCGATCGATGACCGCGCGACACGCTCAAAACTCGCGTCCTGGGCGGTCAAAAACAGCGGCCTGAAATACACCAGCATGCGAACCATCTCGGCGCTCTCCAAAGGTGAACGGCCGGGCCCGGAAAATTCGATCGGCAAGCTGGTGTCGGGCGCGATGCTCCAGGACATCGCGACCTATGCGATGGATCTGCAAGGCGCCAGCGGCATGCTGAATGATCCGGATACCGCCGAAGTTGGCGGCCAGTTCCAGGCGATGTTGTTGTCGTCGCCATCGGTCCGGATCGCAGGCGGCACCGACGAAATCCTGCGCAACATCATCGCCGAGCGCGTGCTGGGTTTGCCGGGCGATATCCGCGTCGACAAGGACGTGCCGTTCAACCAAATCCCGACCAAGGGGCGATAAGACATGTCAACGACGGCCGGGAATCCCTCCGGGAGCCAACACGGCTCCGAGGAGCGCATCGATGTTCTCCAGGAATTGCTCGACGAGCGCTTTTCCTGCCGCGCTTTCAAACCCGATCCCGTGCCACGCCCGATCATCGAGCGGATGTTGAAGGCGGCCCAGCGCACCGCATCCTGGTGCAACAGCCAGCCCTGGCAGGTGGTGATTGCGAGCGGCGAGGCAAAGGAAAAATTTCGCAAGGAGATTTACGCGGCCGCGGCTTCGGGCAAAGACGATGGCGATTTTCCGTTTCCGCGGGAATATCGCGGCGTCTATCAGGAGCGGCGGCGCGAAAGCGGTTTTCAGCTTTATAATACCCTCGGCATCGCGCGTGGCGACAGGGCCGCCTATGCCAAACAAGGGTTGGAGAATTTCAATTTCTTCGGTGCGCCGCATGTGGCGATCATCCACACCGACGAGGCGCTCGGCGTCTACGGCGCGATCGATTGCGGCGCCTATGTCGGCAACTTCATGCTGGCGGCGCAAGCGCTTGGCCTCGGCACCATTCCGCAGGCCGCGCTGGCGCACCAGTCCGGGCTGATCCGGCGTCACTTCAATCTCGGCGACGACCGTCGGGTCGTATGCGGGATATCTTTTGGTTACGCGGACAATGATCACCGCATCAACAGCTATCGCACGTCGCGGGCGGGTGTTGCGGAGGCGGCGGTGTTTGTGGACTAAAGCAATGATTTCCCCTCCCCCCGCAAGGGGGGAGGGAGTATACCTGTCGTGCCGGCGCAGCCGTTGATTTTGAGCCTCAAAACTTCGGCGGTCGTTTCTCGGCGAAGGCCTTGATGCCTTCCTTGATCTCCTCGCCGCGCATGCTGTCGCGATGCCGGCGATCGGCGGCCTCTTCATCAAGCTTGCCGCGCGCGATTTCGTGGATGGTGCGTTTCATGCCGCGCATTGCAATCGGCGCATTGCCGGCCAGAAGAGTCGCCAGCCGGTCAACCTCCTCGTCCAGCGCCTCCGGCGGAACCATCGCCGTGAGGTAACCGATCCGCAGCATTTCCGAGGCGCTGATTTTCTCGGCGGTGAGAAACAGCCGCTTGGCGTTGTCGAGCCCGAGCCGCGCCACATAGCGGGCGATGCCGCTCTTGTAATAATGCAGACCCAGCCGCGCCGCCGGCATGAACATCTCGCCGGTGTCGATGCCGATGCGGAAATCGCAGGCGAGCGCCAGGTCGGTCGAGCCGCCATAGACCCCGCCATTCAAACGGCAGATCGTTGGAATGCCGATATCCTCGAGCCGGTTGACGACCGCCTCAAAAGCCGAGCCGGCGCTTTTCTGTTCCACCGCGCTGGTGGCGCGCTCGGCGACCGAATTGAGGTCATAGCCGGCGCTGAAAGCGCGGCCGGTACCGGTGAGCACCACAACGCGAAGCGCCGGGTCGGCTTCGACCTCCGCAAACAGCTTCAACAGGACATCCAGGTCGTCGGCCTGCAAGCGGTTGAGGTGTTTCGGCCGGTTCAGGCGAATGGTGGCGCGTGCGCCATGGCGTTCGAGCACGGGAGGGGTCGCGTCGGCTTCCGACATTGTTCTCTTTTCTCTTTGCTATTTGTTTTCCAGCGCACGCCTTTGGGCTTCGATATCGATCGTTTCGGCGAGATCAGGGTGGCGCGCCATCAGCAGGCGAAAATCGACGAGATCGAGCACCAGAAGCTGCGACACCCGTGTTGTCGTGATATTGGCCGAGCGCAGATTATTGCCGAGCAGCGCCATTTCGCCGAAGAACGCGCCTTCGTCGAGCACGACCGTCTTTCCCGGCAAGTCGACCTCAACCTCGCCACTGGCGATGAAGTACATGCAGTCGCCGGTCTGGCCCTTGCGGATGATGGTAGTGCGCGCCGGCAGATCGATGGTCCGCAGCATGTGCGTGACATCGGCGATCGTGGCGGAGCCGAGAGAGGCGAAGAACGGCACCTTGCTCACGGATTCCCAGGTCCGCAGGAAATTATCGCGGCGGGTTTCCGCGGCAAAGCCGGTGGCGAGGATGCCGGTCCACAGTCCAAACACGCCGAGCCCGCAGATCATGACGGCGGCTGCGATAATCCGGCCCAAGGGGGTGACCGGCACCACGTCGCCATAGCCGGTAGTCGTCAAGGTCGCCACCGCCCACCACAGGGCCGCCGGGATGCTGCCGAATGCCGACGGCTGGACATCGCGCTCCAGGAAGAATTCCGCCACCGAGGCGAGGAAGAGCACCATCAGGAAGATCACGAGCACGCTGAGCAGTGGTCCGGATTCCACCACGAGGACTCTGCGCAACTGACGCGCCCCGCGAATGCCGGGGACGACCTTGAGCACCCAAAGCATGCCGAGCAGCCACGCCGATTTGGGCGCTATTCCTGACGCCAGTGCCATGGGTACTGCGAGCGCGGAAGCCGCGTCCACGATGCCACGCAAGGAGGACGAATAGGCCCATCGGCGGTTAATGCGAACGGCATGACGCAGCCGGACGACCCATTCGAAGACAAAATAGGCGAGGCATGCCCACAGCGTCGCGTCGATCAGGTGGTGCAGGGCGGCGTAGGCCGGATCGACCGTCAATAGCACGATCGCCGCAACGCCGGCGGTGTCGGCGACGTAGGCGGCCGAGGTCATGTTGCGGCCGGTCGCCGTGGCAGTCACAAATTGCGCGAAAACGGACGGGTTGGACATCGGGCGCTGATCGCTTTCAAGCGCTTTGTGCGGTCTTCACGACCACCACATTGCCGTCGTGGCCGCCTTGCCGCTTCAGGCTCTCGCGCCGCATACCGATTTCGTCGCGTACGAACTCATAGCCGAGCTTGAAGGTGTCCAGCCCGTCAGAGGAAATGGTGCCGTCGCGCAGTCCGATCACCGCGCCGCGCAGTACGCCTTCGAGTTCATCGTGCAAGCCGTCGAGCGCCTCCATGGTCTGGGCATCGGCGATGCGTTCGCCGATGTCGAGGATCGCGGTTGCGAGTTCACCGGCCTTCTCGGGCGAGACCCGTGTCACCTTGGTGTAGAGCGCAACAAAGATCGACCCGATGACGCTGAGCGCGGCCGCGCCGAGATAGGCCAAATCGCTGTAGCGCTCCAGGAATGACTTGGAGGTGTCGTTGATATACTCGGCGACGCCCTGATGTGCCGCGACAAAGGCGCTCTTGTCGACGTCGGCCGGTTCGATCTTGGAAGCAAAGCCGTCGTCAAGCGCGAGCTCTGCCTTGTTCTCGTAGATCGTCCGCGCCAACTCGCCCGCGGTGTTCGCCGGAATGGCGGCCTGACCAACCAGCAGCCATTGCAGCCCCACCGTGTCCAGATCGTCGTCGGGAAGCTGGGGTGTCGAGGACAACAGGCCCGTCGCCAGCGTTTCCTCCGAAATGCCGGGATAGCGGCGGCTCAACGCCGCCGCTTCGTCGATCGCATTCAGTGTGAATGGCGCGCGCAGGGCGGATTTTTCGAAGCTCTTGTCCTTGACGATGGCGGAGGCATGATCGACCGCGATGACGGCGCCATAGCCGCCGGGGCCAAACAGCTTGTCGAGCGTTGAATTCGGTGGCGCGATTTGCAGGCGAGAGTTGGCGCTGGTCGCGTCGGGAATGCCGAGAACGTTGCGAACGAAGGCGAGATTGTTGCTGGAGCTCGTCAATAGCGCGATTTTCTTTTTCTTCAGCTCGGCCAGCGATTTGATCTTCTTGTCGCCGGGGCTGATCAGCATCAGCACGTCGTGCTCGAGGATCGCGAGCGAGCGGGCGCGGGGCGGCACTTTGGCGTCGGTTCGCAACACGGCGAGGTCAGCCAGCTTGCGGTCGAACTGGACAAGCGCCTTGGCGTTGTCGGCGTTGGGAATGATCTTGAGCTGAAACCGCGAGGAAGATGATTTGAGCATGGCCGAGAGTCTGGCGGCGAAACGGGCGTCAGGTCCATTGGACTCGCCAACCGCGAAGGTCAGCGTTTCGGAATTCCTCAGCCAGATGCGACCGCTCCATACGGTTGCAACCGTCAGGAGCAGTGTCAGCACCACAAACAGGATCACTTGCCTGCGGTTGCTGTTGAGAAACGGCGGCCGCGAAGGCCGCGTGTCGGGGGCTGGCTTTGGGACTTCAGCACTCATGGCCCATATCTACAACTTGAGGACGACTTCGCCGCGCGAACTACTCGTGCCGCGCCGAAAATCGCCCGAACTACGTCCTAAATGCCTAAAAAAGAACGATAATTTTACTGTCCGGGGATGATACCCACATACCCGCGGATTGCAAATCGTGGTCCAGGCCATCGCTCGGGCCAGCTCTGGTATGCGCCCCTCGGCCGCATCCTGTGTTTTTCGAAGACGGTGATGGTGCATTCCGGGCCCGGAGATGTCATAAAAAGAGCAACCTTGGCCGGATTTGTCGGGGTTCAAGAAGAAGTAGCGCTGAAGCCTCTATAGGATCACCCAGTCATTCACCTTTCGAGGGCTTCCGCTTGTCGTTTCCTCCCATGTCCGCGTCGGTTCCGGTAGGCGCGCTGATCGGATGGATGGTCTTGCTGACCGTCAAGCACGTCATCGCCGACTTTGTGCTGCAAACTTCGTGGATGGCAATCGGCAAGGATCAGAGGACGGGCTGGTTTCTTCCACTGCTGGCCCATTGCGGCGTGCACCTCGCGGTTGCGCTTGCCGTGATCCTGGTGGTGGCGCCGCGATTCTGGTTCGTCGCGCTGATCGATTTTGCCATTCACATCACGATCGACCGCGCCAAGGGGCTGGTTGCCTCGAGGCTCGGCGTGACACAGGAGAATCAGCATCCCTGGTTCTGGACGTTGATCGGCGTCGATCAGGCGCTTCATCACCTGACCGGCTTTGGGCTATCGATCTTCATGGCCGCAAACTAGCTGGCCGCTTCCAACATTCGCGTCTCCTTTCGGCGGCGCTTTTGCGGGGCGATTCAAATCCATGCCTCCAGCCGGCCGAATCAGGTGCCTGATTACCTGGCGTTCGAACAGAAGGCTTTCGATCAAGCCTTTCCGTAGACTACCGGTGGCCGTGGTTAACCTTTCGTTAGAGAGTCGCATTGCATCCTTGGCATTAGGGGATATGCAAATGTTTTCAAGCCGCGACGCCTTCGAGAACGATTTCTGTCCGGTCCGGGACGAATTACTTGGCGAAATGTATCGTGCGAGCGAGCACGGTCTGCCGCAGCTGGTGGGTAGCGTCTCGCCCGATGTGCGGGCCATGCTGGCGCTGTTTTGTTATCGCCGGAGCCATCTTTATTCGCTGGCCCTGACGATTGCGGCAAGCTGTAGCGAACACGAACTTGTTCAGGTCGGCGGCCGCGTCGGCTCGACGCTTTTTACTTTGTCGCGCGAACCGGCGACGCGGAGCACGGCCTCATCGTCTTACGGCAACCGCAAACCGATCACGCTCTCGACGAAGCCGCTTTCGGCAGTGAAGCCGATCGAGGACGAACCGGACGACGAAGACTTCGCCGAGTTCGCCAAGGCGGTAACGGCGTAATCGTCACTCCTATTCGCTACGTCGTCCCGAACACGAAAGCAGGGGCGACCCAGTGAAATCAACCTATAGGTGGCAACCCCCATTTCCGGCGCGCCATGCCGCATTCGGCGTCGCCCGGCATGCAGGTACGGCACACCTCGGGCCGCACTGCATAGATCGTGCACGAGGTCGCGACGCCGATCTGTCCCGCCAGCGCCGAGCAACGGTCGCCGTCGCAGCGCATGCCAGATTGCTTCTCGTTGACGAAGTTTTCTGGAATCAGATCGAGTGCTGCGTCGTCTTCGGTCGAAAAACGCGGCCAGTTCCGCGAATAGGCGCAGCAGGCGCCGCACGCCTGGCACGGGCTCTCGGATATCACAGGCTGGTTGCTGCTCTCCGGGGTCATATATCGCTCGGGGCTTCCCAGACCAGGCTGCGCCGCCATTTGGCCCGGAGCAGGTCGCGCCGTTCGGGATATTTCTCCTCGAGATAGACAGCGTCGATCACGCGGTCCGTGCGGAAGCTGCGAAAGTCCCGGCGCAATTCACACCAGGCCGCGAGCAGCCGTACGGCTTCCAGATAACCGATCGCGATCGGCCAGATCGTGCGCTCGCTGTCGCGCCCATGTTCGTCCCGGTAGCGCAGCGTGATCTTTCGCCCCTCGTGAATTTGTGTCCGCGTTCGCGCCATGTCGATGCAGTCGGGTTGCTTGCGCCAGCTCGGACGGGCGCGGCTTGCGGGTTCAAGCACGAACGGCCGCAATCGCTCCGGCACGGTCTCGGCGATCTTCGCGATCAGGTCGGCGGCGGCGCGCGACAGCGTTTCATCGGCGTGGCTGGCGACCCATTGCGCGCCCAGCACAGCCGCCTCGATCTCGTCGGGCGTCAGCATCAAGGGCGGCAGGTCGAAGCCCTTTTCCAGAATATAGCCCATGCCGGCCTCGCCGCGGATCGGCACACGCTGTTCCATCAGCGTCGCAATATCGCGGTAGATCGTGCGCTTGGACGTCTCAAGCTCGGCCGCGATGGCATCCGCGGTCAATGGTTTGCGGGTGCGCCGAAGCACCTGGATGATCTGGAACAGACGGTCGGCACGACGCATGGGAGTAACTCAAATCTTTTTCCAAGGGGCCAGTTGGATGCTGACACCATGTTGGCAGCAGCTGGCAAGTATAACGGTGACAACACTCAAACGAGAAGGGTTTGTCCCATGATCATACTCTACGGCCTCGATTTCTGGGCGGCGATATCACCACTGCTGACACCACGGTGGCAGCAGGGACTGGCTAGCCTGAAGCGCCTTCTCAGGAAAAAGGGAGTGCTCCATTGATCACGCTGTATGGCTTTGGCCCCGGCTTCGGCCTGCCGGAAATCAGCCCGTTCGTGACCAAAACCGAAGTCCAGCTCCGGATGGCGGGCCTCGCTTACGTGAAGGAAAAGGCAAAGCCGACCGCTTCACCCAAGGGGCAATTGCCCTATATCGAGGACGACGCCGAGACGATCGCCGATTCCACCTTCATCCGCGCGCATATCGAGGCCAAATACGGTTTTGATTTCGACGCGCCGCTGAATTTGCAAGCCCGCGCGCAAGCCTGGGCCTTCGAACGCACGATCGAGCACCATCTGTACTGGGCGCTGGTTGGCGCCCGCTGGGTGAATCCTGAGAATTTCGCCAAGGGGCCGGCGCATTTCTTCGATGGCGCGCCCGCGCATATGCGCGAAAAACTTCGCGAGGACGCCCAATTTCGCGTTGCCGAAAATTATCTGATCAGCGGTCTCGGCCGCCATGCGCCGGACGAGGATGTCGATCTCGCCATCCGTTCGCTGCTTGCTGTGTCCGTCCAGCTCGGCGACAAGGCCTATCTGATGGGCGATACGCCGTGTGGAGCTGACGCGACGGCATTTGCCGTTGTTGCCGGAATCCTCACCCCGTTCTTCGCCTCACCCTTGCGCGAGCGAGCCTCGCAATTCGGTAATCTCGTCGCCTATGCCGATCGCATGATGGGGCAATACTATCCCGACTTTGCCTGGACACCGTTGCTGCGGGCCGCCTGAGCTCACGCCGGATCTTCCGGAGCAGGCTGCCCTTTCAAAGCAGCCAACTCCGCCTCAAGCTCTGCGATGCGCGCATCGCGTGAAGCCAGCGCGCCAGCCACATCTGCCGCATCGAATTTCTGCGGAATGTGCTGCGGACAGTTCGTATCCCAGGCTTCAATGTGGAACAGGATCGCCTGCTCGGGACGGGCCCTGTAACCTGTGGGCATCAGCGATTTCACAAGCGCGGGGTCGTCTTCGATGATCTTCGCCTCGCCCCACAGCTTCACCCTCCGGCGGTGGGCGTAGTCCATGATGAAGATATAGGCCTTCGGATTCTCCGACAGATTGCCCTGCGTGATGAACTGCTGGTTACCCTTGTAGTCGGCAAACGCCAGCGTGTTCTTGTCGAGAATCCGGATGAATCCCTTCGGCCCGCCGCGGTGCTGGATGTAGGGCTGGCCTTCGGCGGAGGCAGTCGCAAAATAAAAGCTGTTCGCCTCGGCCAAAAACGCCGCCAGATCCTGGTCGATTTCGGTACGCCAGCCGCCGCGGTCTTCGACGTGGGCATAGGCCATGCGCGATCCCTTGCGGGACTGGATATCCTTCACCGCTGGCGTGAACGCCACATCGCTGGAATAAAGCCGCGAACCTGAATCTGACATCGGAAATCTCCTGGCTTGTTCCGCCTCGGCCGATCGCCCACGGGACTTGATCACGTTTTCATTCTAAAACAATCACCGAGATTGACATCAGATCATTGCAATATATGAAATAATGCCATGGACCGGCTCGATGCCATGCAAGCCTTTATGACGGTTGCGGATCTCAAGGGATTTGCGCCGGCTGCGCGCAGGCTCGGCCTTTCGCCTTCCGGCGTGACGCGGCTGATTGCGGCGCTGGAAGATCGTCTTGGCGCGCGCTTGTTGCAGCGAACCACACGATCGGTGACGTTGACGGATGCGGGCGCGCGTTACCTCGAACGAGCCAGGCGCATTCTCGCCGATGTCGAGGAGGCTGAGATTGCCGCCGAAGGCGAGCGCGCGCGGCCGAGCGGCCGGCTCGTCGTCTCCGCGCCCGTCGGTTTCGGGCGCCTGCATGTCAGCCCGGTGATGAACGTTTATCTCAAGCGCCATCGCGATGTGTCAGCGGACCTTAGGCTGGAAGACCGCATGGTCAATCTGGTTGAGGAGGGGATTGATCTCGCGGTTCGGATCGGCCATCTCGCCGATTCTTCGCTGGTGGCCCGCCACGTCGGCGATATGCGCCGGATCGTCGTTGCCTCGCCCGGCTATCTGAAATCCCGTGGCGAGCCAAAGAGGCCGCAAGATATTTCCGCGCACGACACCATCCAGTTCGGCGCAAATTCGGCTTCGACCGATTGGCGTTTCGTCGATAGCGGGAGCGAGATCCGTTTGAATTACGCGCCGCGCCTGTCGACCAATAGCGCCGATGCCGGCATCCAGTATGCCGAAGCGGGCGGCGGCCTGACGCGGGTTCTGGCCTATCAGGCGGCGGAGGCGATCAAGCGCGGCCGGCTTAAAATTGTGCTCTCGAAATTCGAGCCGCCGCCGCTGCCGATCCACATCGTCTACCCCACCTCGCGGCTGCTATCGTCGAAGGTGCGTACCTTCATCGACCTCGTGGTCGAAATCAGCGACTGGCATTTCGGCTAAAGGGTACCGTCGTTCCGGGGCGCTCATAGAGCGAACTATGGTGCGCAATTGCGCACCTGGGAACCTCGAGATTCTCCGATGTGCAATTGCACATCGTAGTTCGATGCTTTCGCATCGCCCAGGAATGACCTCATTCGGTCTTCTTCACCACGCGGAAGGTCGCGTTGGCGCGGGCGATCACGGCATCGTCGGCTTTTGCGAGGCATTGCGCGAAGCAAATTGTGCTGCCGGTGCGGATCACGTCACTTTCGATCGCGAGCCATTGGCCGATTTCGGCGGAGCCGGTGAAATCGACCGCGAGCGAAATCGTGACGAAAGAGGAGCGCCAACCTGTCGCCAGTGCGCAGCTATAGCCCATGGCGCCATCGGCCAAAGCCGCGATCAGTCCACCATGGATAAGCCCGCGTGAATTGGTATGCGGCTTTGCCAGCCGCAATCCCATGATCACGGCCTTGTCCGTCTTCCTGGAATAAAGCGGCTCCCAGGGGTCGGTGAGCGGGCTTTTGCGAAAATGTGGTTCGAAGCCTTCGGGGATATCCAACGATGTCATGGGTCGCTCGCGCTTGAGTGAGCCCCCATTGAAGACAAGTGCGGGCCGAAAATCACCGCCTACAAAGTTTTAAACTGGATTTGCGCTGACGTTTGAAACAGCTCACGAAGGCAATTCGTAGCCGGCAGCGGTCTCCGCTTCGAGCGTTCGTTGCACCGCTGGCCGGGCCATCATGCGGGCGTAGAGCGCATCGAGATTTGGCAACGTGCCCGGCGCTGGCGCGAGCTCAGGCAATATACGCCAATAAAGACGAAACAAATGGATATCGGCGATCGAATAGCGCTCGCCGAGCACCCAACCCGGCCCGAGCAGCCGGTCGGCAACGCCATAAACCTCGCGAGCGTGCTCCATGCCGCGCTGGCGCGCCGGATGCAGGGTCGAGGCGATGAACGACATCCACGAAACGACACGTGCCTCCGCTTCGATGTCGCCATGCGGCAACAGCCCAGCTTCAGGAAAACGGCGGGCGAGATAAAACAGAATCCCGGCGACTTCGACCAGCGGGCGTCCGTCGATCAACAGCGTCGGCACCTTGCCGGCCGGGTTGATTTTCAAAAACTCCGGCGTGAGCGTGTCCTTGCGCTTTAGCGACATCGGCTTCGTCTCGAATGTCGCTCCAACCTCGTGCAGCGCGATGTGGACCGCCATCGAACTCGAGCCAGGCGCGAAATAGAGCGTAAGCATCATGCAATCTCAATGAATGGCGGGCGGATGTCCGGCGCCAAAGCACCTAGTACGGCAGCCCGACATAGTTTTCGGCGAGCGAAGCGGCAGCGGCCTTTGAATTCACGACATAGTCGAGTTCGGCGAGCTGGATCCGCGCGCCGAAGGCGCCGTTGTCCGGAAATTTGTGCAACATCGACGTCATCCACCAGGAAAAGCGCACGGCTTTCCAGACCCGCGCCAGCGCGCGTCCGGAATAGGCGTCGATGCCGCCTGCGGATTTCTCGTCGTAATATTCGCGCAACGCCAGCGCAAGATAATGCGCGTCCGAGGCAGCCAGATTAAGCCCCTTGGCGCCGGTCGGCGGCACGATGTGGGCAGCGTCGCCCGCGAGGAACATGCGGCCAAACCGCATGGGTTCGGCAACGAAGCTGCGCAAGGGCGCGATGCTTTTTTCGATCGACGGGCCGGTGATGAGCTTGTCGGCGGCCTCCTGATCGAGGCGCCGTTTCAGTTCGTCCCAGAACCGGTCGTCCGGCCATTGGTCGATGTGATCGTCGAGCGGACATTGCACGTAATAGCGGCTGCGATGGGTCGAGCGCATGGAGCAAAGCGCAAATCCCCGAGCATGATTGGAATAGATCAGTTCAGGGCTGACCGGCGGAGTTTCCGACAGAATACCGAGCCAGCCGAACGGGTACACCCGCTCAAAGGTTTCGATCGCGGATGGTTTGACGCTGGCGCGGCTGACGCCGTGATAGCCGTCGCAGCCGGCGATGAAGTCACAGGAGATCTCGTGCGTCACGCCGTCCTTGACGTAGGAGACACTGGGATGGTCCGTGTCGAAATCGATCGGCGTGACGTGTTCGGCCTCGTAAATGCTGGTCAGCCCGGCCGCGCGCCGCGCGTTCATCAGGTCGAGCGTCACTTCGGTCTGGCCATAAATCACGACCGTTTTGCCGGTGGGGGCGTGTAAATCGATGCGGTGGCGCTCCCCGCCAAAGGCGAGCTCGATGCCTTCGTGGACCAAGCCTTCGCCGTGCGCGCGCGCGCCAGCGCCGACCTTGTCGAGCAAGGCAACCGTGCCTTCTTCAAGAAGGCCGGCACGAATGCGCCCCAGCACGTAATCTGGTGTCTGACGCTCCAGGATGACGTTGTCGATGCCGTAAGAGTGCAGCAGCTGCCCGAGCAGAAGGCCCGCGGGCCCCGCGCCAATGATCGCGACTTTGGTCCGCAAGGCTGCATCTCCCCGATAGTATTAGTATGTGTCGCTGGTCCCCGCCGGTAGTTATAACATATAACGGTTCGGGAAAAGCGCGGGGCGCTGCTCAATCGGATGTTGTGCTGCGATGCTGGGGACAATTTGTGTTCGCATATCGCACAGAATAGCCGGTGCGACTGCCGCCTCGTCTTGAAACGGCAATGAATTGTTCTATAACATGTTAAGTAAAAGAGCGGCTGGTCAAAGGCGCCTTTATCCAAGGGGAGTGATCGATGAAAAAGGCTTTGCTCGTAGCGTGGCTCGCCGTCTGCATGACGCCCGCCTTCGCGCAGGAAAAAACCGTTGAGCTGAAGATATCGCATTGGGTGCCGGCATCGCATCCGCTGCAAAAGTCGCTGGAGGATTGGGGCGCTGCGGTAGAGAAGGCCTCCGGCGGCACCATCAAGTTCCGCGTCTATCCGGCGCAGCAGCTTGGCAAGGCCTTCGACCACTACGACATGGCGCGCGATGGCATCGCCGACGTCACGTACGTCAACCCCGGCTATCAGCCCGGCCGTTTCCCGATCATCGGCGCGGGCGAATTGCCGTTCCTGATGTCGGACGCCAAGGGCGGCTCGATGGGGCTGGACGCCTGGTATCGCAAATATGCCGCCACGGAGATGAAGGACGTCAAGTTTTGCCTTGCGTTCGTTCACACGCCGTCGTCCCTGCACACCAGGACCAAGAAGGTCGTGGTCCCCGACGATATCAAGGGCATGAAGATCCGCCCGGCAGACGCAACGATCGCGAATTTCGTGACCGTGCTCGGCGGCACCAATGTGCAGTCCTCGGCGCCGGAAGTGCGCGACATCATCGAGCGCGGCGTGGCGGACGGTGTCTTTTTCCCGGCGGGGTCGCTGGTGCTGTTTGGCGTCGACAAGGTGACGAAGTATCACATCGACGCGCCGATGTACGTCACCACCTTCGCCTTTGTCATCAACAAGGACAAATACGACGAAATGTCGGATCGGCAGAAGAAGGCGATCGACGACAACTGCAATACTGAAATGGCAGGCAAGGTCGGTGAACATTGGGGCGAGTTCGAAGACGCAGGCCTTCCCAAGGTGAAAGCGGAGGCGGGCCAGGAAGTCTATTCACTGACGCCGGAACAGACCGCTTTGTGGAAGAAGGCCTCCGAGCCGCTGATCAAGACTTGGGCCGACGGCGTCCGCAAGACCGGCGCCGATCCCGATGCCGCGCTGGCCGATCTGCGCGCCTCGCTCGCCAAGTACAATGCGCTAACGCGGTGACAGGATTCTATTCCGTGCATCGCCGGAGCGATACATGACACGCCATTTCATGGATCGCTTCATCGACACGATCGAATGGATCGCGGCGGCTTTTGTCGGCATCGTCGCCGTCAATATTTTCGTCGCCGTGCTGCTGCGCAACCTCTTCAGCTACTCGATTCCGGATTCCTTCGATATCGGGCGCATGCTGCTCGGTATCCTGATTTTCTGGGGCATTGCGGCCACCAGCTATCGCGGCACCCACATCACCGTCGATCTGATCTGGGGCAATGTCGGCCCGAAATATCAGCGCTGGATCGACGTGTTCGCGACACTGGTGCTGTTGTTCGTGGTGACGGTGCAGACGTGGACCTTGTTCGACAAGGTGCGCGGCACCTACAAGGACCATGTGACGACGTTCGACCTGCATATGCCGACGTGGCCGTTCTTCGCCATAGCGTGGATCGGCGACGTTTCGGCGGTGCTTCTGATCGCGATCCGCACCTATCGGCTGATCTTCGACCCCCAAGACATACACGACCCCAAACTCAAAGCTACGGAGTGAGCGCGACGTGAGTACTGATGTCGTCGCCATTCTTGGTTTCGTCGCGTTGTTTGTGCTGATGGTGCTGCGTGTGCCGGTCGGCATGGCGATGGGCCTCGTCGGTGTCTCCGGCTTCGGTTATCTCGTAGGCCTCACACCCGCGCTCAAACTGGTTGGCCAGACTTCGATGCGCACGGTGACCGACTATACGTTCGGCGTGATTCCGATGTTCCTCTTGATGGGCACCTTCGTCAGCCATTCCGGCATGAGCCGTGACCTGTTCCGCGCCGCCAATGGCTTTGTCGGTCATTTGCGCGGCGGCCTCGGCATTGCGACGGTTGCGGCCTGCGGCGGCTTTGCCGCCATCTGCGGTTCCTCGGTCGCGACTGCCGCGACGTTCTCGGCGGTGGCCTATCCGGAAATGCGCCGCTTCGGCTATCCGCAATCCTTTGCCACCGGCGTGATCGCGGCCGGCGGCACATTGGGCGCGATGTTGCCGCCCTCGACGGTGCTCGCGGTTTACGGCATCATCACCGAACAGGACATCGGCAAGCTGTTCATGGCCGGAATCATTCCCGGCCTGCTCGCGATGACGATGTACATGATCACGATTGCGCTGATCGGCTATTTGCGGCCGGGCTTCCTTCCCAGGGGCACGCAGACATCCTGGCGCGAAAGTTTTGCGACACTGAAAGACGTCTGGGCGCCGGCTCTGCTTTTCATCTTTGTGATCGGCGGCCTCTACGGCTTACCTTATCTGCCGCGCTTTACGCCGACCGAAGCCGGCGGCGTCGGCGCCACCGGCGCGTTCCTGATCGGCGTTTGCACCGGGAGGCTGGACAAGGAAAAGATTCTGGCTTCGCTGTTGCAGGCGACGCGGACGGCAGCCGCCGTTTTCACGGTGCTGATCGGCGCTTTGATCTTCGGCTATTTTCTCACGGTGACGCAGACGCCGCAAAAGGTCACAGAGTTCCTCACCGGGCTTGGCCTCGGCAGCTATGGTGTGCTCGCGGTCATCATGCTGATGTATCTCGTGCTCGGCTGTCTGATGGACGCCATGGCGATGATCATCCTCACCGTGCCGATCATCTTTCCGGTGGTGTCCCAGCTCGGTTTTGATCCGATCTGGTTCGGCGTCATCATCGTGATGACGGTCGAACTCGGGCTCATTCATCCGCCGGTCGGCATGAATGTCTTTGTCATCAAGAGCGTGGTCAAGGATGTCTCCTTCACCACGATCTTCAAGGGCGTGCTGCCTTTTGTCGCGACCGATATTATTCGCCTGATTATTCTGATCGCATTCCCGCTGCTGGCGACCTGGTTGCCGCAGCACATGATGGCCCGCTAGCTATTCTGATAGGGCATCACGGCCTCATGGTTCGAGACGCGCGGCGCTGCCGCGCTCCTCACCATGAGGAGTTAGACCTCATCCTGAGGAGCATCGCGTTAGCGATGCGTCTCGAAGGATGGGAGGCACAAACAAAAGTTGAGTAGTTCCATGGAACCTGTGCTTGCGACTCAATACGTATTCACCATCACCGCGCACGTTTCCGGCATAACGTCAGCCGGCGACATCGGCACCGGCGAGCGCCGTATTATTCCAATAATTGGCGGCGAGGTGAGGGGCAAGGACCTCAACGGCAAAATCCTTCCCTTTGGCGCGGACTTCCAGATCGTGCGCCCGGATTCTTCAATCGATCTTGAGGCAAAATACGCGCTTGAGACCGACGACGGTGCGGTGATCTATGTCGAGAACCGGGGCATTCGCCGCGGTCCGCTTGAACTCGTGCAAAAGCTTGGTCGCGGCGAGGCGGTCGATCCCGCGCTGATCTATTTCCGCACCGTGCCACGGTTCGAAACCGGAGCGCCGAAATATCGCTGGCTGATGCAAAACCTGTTCGTCGCGTCCGCCGCGCGCCACGCCGCCCGCGTCGTGATCGACGTGCATCAGGTGCTGTAGTCTCCCCTTTTCCGGTTCCGGGAGAGGGAAGGCCGCCCGGCGCGCGCAGATAGATTCGTTGACTCCGGCCAAAATAGTTATAAAACATAACTATTCTGGCCGGGACATAAAAGCCGATGGGAAACGCTACCGCCGCCAACGCGGAGCAGGCCGCGCTGCTCAGGATCGAGACCACCGGGGCCGTGTTGACCCTCGGGCTCAACCGCCCGGCCAAGCGCAATGCGCTGAATGACGGCATTATCCTCGAGATCGGCGAGTGCTTTGCCAAGCTTCCCGACGACATCGGCGCCGTCGTCATTCACGGCATGGGCGACCACTTTTCCTCCGGCCTCGATCTGTCCGAACTGAGCGATCACGACGCGACCGACGGCCTGCGCCACTCGCAGATGTGGCATCGGGTGTTTGACCGCATTCAATACAGCCGTGTGCCCGTCATCGCTGCCCTGAAGGGCGCGGTGATCGGCGGCGGCCTTGAGCTTGCCTGCGCCGCCCATATCCGCGTTGCCGAACCGTCGGCTTATTTTGCGCTGCCCGAGGGACAGCGCGGCATCTTCGTCGGCGGTGGCGGCTCGGTGCGGTTGCCGCGGCTGATCGGGGTTGCGCAACACTGGTTCAAGATTGGTTCAAGACTGGTTCAACACTAGTGCAAGACTGGTTCAAGACTGGTTCAAGACTGGTTCAAGACTGGTTCAAGACTGGTTCAAGACTGGTTCAAGACTGGTTCGCGACTGGTTCAACACTGGTTCAAGACTGGTTCAACGCTGGTTCAACACTGGTTCAAGACTGGTTCAAGACTGGTTCTAGACTGGTTCAAGACTGGTTCAAGACTGGTTAACGATGGTTTAACACTGGTTCAAACACCGGTTCAAGACTGGTTCAAGACTGGTTCAAGACTGGTTTAACACTGGTTCAAGACTTGTTCAAGACTGGTTCAAGACTGGTTCAAAACTGGTTCACGACTG
>CAVVZW010000134.1:0-6321 GCA_963752265.1 uncultured Alphaproteobacteria bacterium | reverse complement strand
GCCGGTCAGGGCGTGGGAGCGATCACCGAAATCGCATCGGTCCGCGCCCTCTGTGAGCGGCTCGAGGCCGAATACCAAAATGGAGTCGCCCGCCTCGTCGGAGCTCGAGTGGGCGGACATCGCGAGCTCATCGCCCAAGAATAATACAAGAACAAATACGCAATTTCATTACGGGAGGAATTACCAATGCAAATGCGCCTTTTGCTATCGTCAATCGCACTTGTTACGTTTTCTATTTTTGCGAATGCCCGAGCTACCGATGATCGCGTCAAAATTGGCGTTCTGACGGACATGAACGGCCCCTATGCGGCGTTAACCGGCAAGGGATCAGTTGCCGCAGCAGAGCTGGCGATTGAGGATTTCGGCGGGAAGGTCCTTGGCGAGCCAGTCGAACTCGTCGTTGCCGACCACATGCAAAAGCCCGACATCGGCGCAAGCATCGCCAGAAAATGGTATGACAATGAGGGCGTGGACGCCATCTTCGATGGGGCCGGCTCATCCGTTGCGCTGGCGATCCTGGAAATCGCGAAAACGCGCCACAAGATCGTTGCATTCTCCGGAGTTATTTCACCTGACGTGACAGGAAAGCTGTGCGCCGAAACGATCTCGAGCTGGGCCTGGGACACACACGCGTGCAGCATTGAATTCCAGAATGGCTGCGGCACTTACGGCGCATTAAGCGGGGTCGACCTTGACCTTGGGCGCCGACTGGGGGTCAGAAGCCACGCCGATCCACACTCCTGACTCTCAAATTCGTAGTTTGCGCTGACAGCGCCGCAGGCGACGTGAGCCTGGAGTACGCGATCGTTCAGCGATCACATTTGAGTCATATCGAGCTGAGTCAAACGTTAGCGCACTTGGCGGTAGCTACATGGTAGCTAGGGCAATTCACCAGGTCCGACGATTATTTCTAACTGTCTGATATTCTTGGTACAGTTGGGTGGGCTCGAACCACCGACCTCCTGTTCCACAGACAGGCGCTCTAACCAACTGAGCTACAACTGCATCCTGATGCCCGCCCCAAAGGGCGGAAGACGGCGGGAAACTAGAGCATGATCCGGAAAAGTGGAAGCCGGTTTTCCGAAAAGATCATGCTCAAACAACAATCTAAAGCGCGATGATCGTGGCAATTTCCGCAGATATCGCGCTTTAGATGCAAGCTCCCTGTTTGGCAAGGCCGCGGACGCACCACAACAAGGCATTATCTCGCAAATTCACCGGTCTTGGACCGCATCCGCCCAACAAAAAACCCGGGCGCTGCCGCCCGGGCTTTTTAAGTGGTCGATTTGCTGCTTAAGCGGCGGGTTTGAACAGTTTGGAGGCGTTGGCCTTGATGGGCTCGACGGTCTCGGTCGCGACTTTCTGCGACAGCTCCGTGAGCTCCTTGCTCCAGGCCGAGAACGCCTCGAACTGCTTCTTGGCATGGCCGGTCCAAAGCTCCAGCGCCTCGGACGGCGTCTTCACGGCAACCAGCTCCTGCGCGAAGTCGAGCGAGGAAGTGGTGTTGGTCTTGATGATTTCCATCAGCTTGGCGGAGTACTCGCTGGCGCCCTTGCTGGCGTTGGCGAACACCGCCTCAATGGTCGAGTTGTGGGTCTCGGCGACGTCCTTGAAGCGGGCATAGTTGTCGCGAGCCTGCGAAACGCCCTTTTCGGCGAACGCGCGGACTTGCTCGGGGACCTCGAACGGGATGATGGAAGCAGAGAATGGGTCGGTAGAAGCCATGGCATGCATTCCTTCGCTTGGGGGGTTGACGCGGTGTGACCCCTTGCGCGCCCCGGCGGACCACCGGAAAACGTCGACACGGATCACTGAGACGGAAATGCCCTTTGGGGCGATTAAGATGTAAGCACGCTATCATGGCATTTTTGTGCAATGCAACGAAATCGAGGGTGCATTGCCATAAAATAATCCTTAAGGTCCCAGCTCCGGCAGCCCGGAACCCGGAATCCCGTCGCGTTAAACCACTGCTAAAAATCAGATTTTTGGTTTCATGGCGTCCATGGCCGCGCGGCTCATGATCTGGCCCATTTCGCTGGCCTGCTCTGCCAGCGACCGCATCTGCGACTGAACGTATTCGCGGTGCAACCGCGTCACCTCGCCCAGATCTTTGGCATGGACCAGCGCCTGCGCATAATCGAGCGAGGCCTGAACGTTCTTTTCGGCATAGGAAAACGCCATGGCGCTCACATCCTTGGCGCCCGCGCCGACCGTCGATGTTCGCGCAGAGAGCGAATCGGCGGCGGCTTGCGCGCCAGCGATGAATTTTTCAAAGGTTTTCCGCGCCTGATCGACACCCGCTTCCGCCATCGATCTCATGTCTTTTGGAATCTCGAATCGGTCGCGTTCTTCTTCAGACATGGTTCACTCCTGCGTTTGCATCTTTGCCGCGATTTAACGCCGACGCGGCGGCGCGCCACAAGGTTCTTCATGGGAGTTAAGGTTGTCCCGGGGAAGTTAAGGTTATCCCGGCTTAACGGCTTCATCGCATGCCCTGGCCGTGGACCTGCCGGAGCCGGAAGGCGATACTAACGATCCGTTAACGCTGTCATGGTCGACAGCCCAAAATCCGATGCCGGAACAGATGCCGAATTCCGAATTCAAACTGCCAGGCCCTGACGATCCGCGGCTCGCAGTGCACGCAACGAGCCCCCTGCCCGCCTGGCTGTGGTCGGCCGATGGCGCGCGGGTGCTGTGGGCCAATCCGGCCGGTGCGCGCTTGTTCGGCGTGTCCAACGGCACGCGCCTTGCGGGCAAGATTATCGGCCCGGCCGATCCACATCGCCGTCAGGTGGCGCAACTGGCGCACCGGCTGTTGCCGAACGGCGCCGTCCGCCTGGAGCGGCTGCGCGGCTTCGGCGCGACGCTCGGCACGCTCGCCACTTGCGCCTGCGCTCGGCTTGAATTTTCCGATGGCACCACAGGCGTTCTGATTGTGACGGTCGAACCGGTCGGCCAGGTCATGCCGCTGACCGAGCGGCTGCAACGGCTGGTCGAAGACGTGGATACACCGGTTGCCGCTTTTGAGGCCGACGGCACGCTCGTTGCCGCAAGCCATACTGCGGCGGTTGCCGGCCTTCATCACCTCGCCGACGCTGGCCTCGAGGAAGCGCGCCAAATCGCCTTGAAGGATGGCCGCGCCGAAGCGCCGCTTGGCGATGGACGCGTGACATTGCTGCGCGTCGGCAGCCGCACCGATGTCGGTCTGCTGGCCTTGATCAAGCCCGCCGCAACCCCGCAGCCGCGTGAAGAAGCCGCGACGCTGCCCACGGACGTGTTTGCATCAGAATTTGATCAGCCGGAGATTTCAGCCGAAGCCGCGCCTGCGACCGCCGCGCAAAATTCGCAAACCAGCGCGGTCGCCGACGATGCGCCGGTCGATGCCTCTGATGTTGAACCATCGACGCCCGAAGCCCCGCCGGTAGCAGAGGCGTCCCCGCGCGAGCCGCCTGCGCCACAGCCGCACCGCTACCCGCTGCGCTTCATGTGGCAGATGGATGCCTATGGCCGCTTCTCGCTAGGCTCCGACGCCTTCACCCGCCTGATCGGCGTGCCTACTGCCGCGGCCTTCGGCCGCCCATGGCAGGAAATCGAGCAGGCTTTCGCGCTCGACCCGGAGGGACTGGTCGTCAGGGCCATCGCCACGCGCGAGACCTGGAGCGGAATTACGTTGAACTGGCCAACGGACGACGGCAGCCGCCTGGCCGTCGAACTATCCGGACTGCCGATCCACGATGCCAACCGAAATTTTGTCGGCTACCGGGGCTTTGGCGTCTGCCGCGATCTCGAAGGCCTGGCGCGGCTCGAATCCCTACGCAGTCAGGAATTCTTCAACGATCCGCCATCTGCCGACATGATGTCGCCCGAAATTGGCCCGGACATCACGGGAACCTCGCCCAAGGCCGCGCCTCCAACTCACGTCACAAGCGTTGATGTGACGACATCCGCCCCTTCGACCGCATTCTCGCCCCCCGATAGGGCCCAACCAACCGATTTGGAAACGCCGGTGGAAACATCAGACGAAACGCTTACGGAAGTGACGCCGCCAAACGTCGTGCCGTTCCGGCCCTTGAGCGAGACGCGCATACCGGTGCTGACACCGATTGAAAACGGCGCCTTTAACGAGCTCGCGCGGCAATTGTCGGCGCGGCTGGAGCGCGAGAACACAACGCGCGACGCCCTCGAGCCGTCCGAGCCTTCGGAGGCGGCCGAAAGCCCGCACGCGGAAGCGGCACCGCCGGAGGTGGCCGTCCAGCCGCCGTCCTGGCTCGCCGAACCGGAGCCGCCGGCGCGCGGCGAAAGCAAGCGCGACAAGACGCTGCTCGACCTTCTGCCGACGGGCGTAATGATCTATCGGCTCGATCGCCTGCTTTACGCCAACCGCGTTTTCCTCGAACGCATGGGATATGACAGCCTGCATGCGCTGGAGCAGGCCGGCGGCGTCGATGCGCTGTATGTCGAACCGGGCGTCTCCAACGCCTCCAGCACGTCGGACACTGGCACGCCGGTCAGGATTTCTTCTCCGGAAGCGCCAGCCGCCGGCGTCATTGCGGCAAGGCTCCATACCATCAGCTGGGACAACGACAGCGCGCTCGCGCTGATCTTTACCGGTGAGCCCGCGGAAACCGCCGCAACCTTGCCGGTGGCCGAGCCGCCGATACCTGCCGCAGCCCTCCCGCCGGAGCCATCCGCGGCCGGCCATGCCAATGCGGAAGAACTCGCCGCCATTCTCGACACCACCGCCGACGGCATTTTGATGTTCGACGCGCAGGGCAACATCAATTCCTGCAACCGCAGCGCGGAAGCCTTGTTCGGGTATGACGGTGACGAACTCGTGCAGCGCAATCTCGCTTCGCTGTTCGCGCCGGCGAGCGCGAATGTGGTGAAGCATTATCTCGAAAGCTTCAGTGGAAACGGCGTTGCGAGCCCACTCGAACAGGGCCGCGAGGTGCTGGGCCACGTCCACGGCGGCGGTCTCATTCCGCTGTCGATGACCATGGGGCGGACGCAAGCGACGGGGCCAAATTTCTTCGCGGTGTTCCGCGATCTTTCGCAGCTCAAGAAGAGCGAAAGCGAATTGCGCGATGCGCGGCGGCTCACTGAACGCACCGCCAACGCCAAAGCGGATCTGCTGGCGCGGATCAGCCAGGAAGTCCGCAACCCCCTCAACGCCATCATCGGCTTTGCCGAGGTGATGATCGCAGAGCGCTTCGGTGCGATCGGCAACGAGCGCTACGCCGAATACATGAAGGATGTCCGCGCCTCCGGCCAGCGTGTGATCACGGTCATCGACGATCTCACCAATCTCAGCCGCATCGAGACCGGCACGCTCGACCTTGCTTTCGCCAATCAGAATCTCAACGACATGGTCGAGAGCTGTGTCGCTGTCATGCAGCCCCAGGCCAACCGCGAGCGCATCATCATCCGCACCTCGCTGGCCTCGATGCTGCCGCCCGTGGTGGCCGACGGCCCCGCGCTGCGCCAGATCACGATGAACCTGATCGGCAATTCGATCCATCTGGCCAATGCTGGCGGCCAGGTCATCGTGTCGACCGCGCTGACCGATTTCGGCGAGGTGGCTTTACGAATCCGCGATACCGGCCAGGGGCTCAATGACAATGAAGTGGCGGCGGCGATGGAGCCCTTCCGCGCGCAGGCGCCCTTCGATCAGTCGCCGGAAGCCGCGGTCAGCCTGTCGCTGACCAAGGCGCTGGTCGAAGCCAACCGCGCGCAGTTCACGATCAAGACCGGCGCACGCACGGGCACGCTGGTCGAAGTGGTGTTTTCGCGGGCGATGGCGAAAACGTAAAGCGTATGATGTTACGTCGCCACCCGCGTTCCCGCTGCAAAGATCCTCATCTCCTCCGTGAGCCCCTTGAGTGAGTGCATGCCGCGGTCCTCAAAGCTGAGACCTGAGCCTGCAACCAGGTCCTTGAGCACGCTCGAAGTCAGAACCTCTCCTGCGCCCGCAAGTTGAGCAACTCGCGCCGCGACATGTACGGCAATTCCGCCCACGTCATTCGGCAGAATTTCGATTTCGCCGGTATGCAATCCGGACCTAACGTCTAGACCAAGGCCACGCACGCTGTCGCGGATGGCTTCCGCGCACCGAACGCCACGGGCAGGGCCGTCGAACGTGGCGAGAAAGCCGTCACCCAGTGTCTTGATTTCTTTCCCACGGAAACGGACGAGTTCCCGACGCACGCATGCGTGATGCGTCTCAAGAAGGTGGCGCCAATGGCGGTCGCCAAGCAAGGAGGCGCGTTCGGTCGAGCCGACGATATCGGTGAACATGACCGTCGCCAGTGCCCGCTCCATTTC
>CAVVZW010000133.1:0-30272 GCA_963752265.1 uncultured Alphaproteobacteria bacterium | reverse complement strand
CGCGCACTAGCTGCGGCATTTTCGGGACTGTAATCCACCGGAGACCACGAGCAGCGGGTTGTTCCGCGCTAATCATGCAGTGCGATCTGATTGCTGAGCGGCATGACCGTTCGCTTGGAACGAATGCTGACACGCCGGATTGGTATTGAAGAGGTAATATCGATGCAGAAGTTTTTCTTCGACATGAAAGATGGCGTCCCGCTCAGAGATAGGGTTGGAGTTGAATTCGAAACAAAGCTAGAGGCGGTCGCGCACTGTAAAAAAATTGTCGAGCGTTTCCGCGATAAGAGTCTCCGCGACGATCAGGACCTTGAGATATCGGTAGTAAACGAACTGGGACGTGAGATTCACCGAGAGTTTGTTCACCGGGATACGGATCATGGCGGTTAACGGCGATGCGCCGATGCTTGCCTGTCCCAAAGTGCCTATAATTCACCTTATCGAACAGCGAGGTTTGATGATGATGAAGAATTCGACTCACGAATTCGAACGCTTGTTGGGCAAGGCCGCGCTCGCATTGTGGTCTACCTTCCCTCGCGACGTGCAGGAGAGCCTTTTCGAAGCGGCTGTCGGCGGGGAAGTTATTATTCGAAACCATCTGGCTTCATACCTGCACGACCACCATCCAAAAACGGCGCATCCGGCAAAGCCGACACAATTGGCTTAAAGCGGGCTCCGAGGTCGCGCGGCTGGTGGTCGAAATTCGTCCGCTTCACAAAGCCGGCGAGCGTCACGGCTGCCGCCTCAACATCGCGAAGGTGACCGATCCTCAAGCCGCGTGCTGCGAGCGGTCTTCCGCGTCGTCGGTGACGCCAGCGTCGAGAATGACGCGATCGAGGCTCGAGGCGCTGGCCTCGCACATCACTCGCGAGACGATGTTGCCCGACTTTTCGAAGGCCACCGCGAGCAACTCAAACTGGGTTTTGGCGATCCGCAACGCCGATAGCGGCACCGCGATCGAGCCAAAAGGAATTGCCGGAGCGGCTTCTTCCGCCACCGCGAGGCGGGCCTCGGCGGCCTCAGCGCGCTGCAAGAACTCGGCTAGCCGTCGTTCCATCTCGGCGACGATGTTCTCGTTACGCGATTGCTGCTCGGCGAGCCCGGATTTGAGCGTCAGAATTTCGCGTTCGAATTCGGCGATCCTGGCCTCGCCTGCTTTGCGCGCTTCCGCGCTCGCATCGCCCCTGATACGCTCGGCCTGAAGCAGATCCCTGGTCTCTTGCAGAAGCGCGATATGGGCTTCGAGCATCTTTGCGGCCCGCAGCAGGTTGTCTGAATTGCTGCCGTTCGACATCAGGTCGGCGAACCGGTGCAGAAACCGCAAGATATCCGATGTCTCGGCGGCCGTTGGCCAGGCTGGATTTGTCTCGGTCATGAAATCCGAAGCACGAAAAGCGAAAAACCAAAAGACGTTGTGTCGGGGCAAAATACGCCACCCGAAACACGGTTGGCGTACTGCACCCCCCGCTGACGAATCAGCAAAATACAAGAATCGTCTCGCAACCGCCTACCGTTTCCAGTCCTCAATCGCAACTTATCCAGTATTTTCAATCCGACGCATCCCGGTCCACCCGCGACTGAGCCCGTATTCTTCCGGCCCGTATTCACACGGACCGATAAATTAACCTGCGGCTCCAGCGACCGAGATAGAGTTCCCGTGCCTTAACAACCATCACGAGAAACGGCGACGAACATGGCGGCGGCACCGATCTGCGTTACCTGCAACATCGAGAGAACCCTTATCAGCATCCAGCCGACCTGGAATCGGCACGACGTGCGGCAGTATGAATGCCCCAAGTGCCGCGGCACATTCCGGCTCGTGGTGCAACGTGCGCCACTGGAATCCGACGACCTTGTCTTTGAAGAACCCTCGCGAAGGGTGACAGGCCGATAGCGGACGCTGCGCCATCAGCCATCGACGCTCACAATCCCGTGGGGTGCCATCTCAGCCGTTTGCGGCATGTCCCGGCCGGATATAGGCTTGAGGTCCATTGCCATTGCATGCCGAGCCAAACCCATGCGCCGCTTTGCACTTCTTTTCGCGTTCCTGATCGTTTGCGTTTCACCCGCCGCGGCGGGCGATGACGTCGCCACCGCGCGATCCATCATACGCTCGCAGGTAGACGCTCTCGCCCGCGACGATGCGGCCACCGCCTACTCTTATGCCGCGCCCGGCATCCACGAGCGCTTTCCGCAGGCCGATCTCTTTTTAGGCATCGTGCGCAGTAACTATGCGCCGGTCTATCGTCACAAGAGTTTCGAATTTGGCGAAGCGCGCTCAGCCGACGGCAAGATCGCCCAGCAGGTTCACATCGTCGATAGCGACGGCGTGCCGTGGGAGGCGTTGTATACGCTCGAGCAGCAAAGCGACGGCAGCCTCAAGATTTCAGGCTGTATGCTGATCAAGAGCGGCCAGGGCGTGTAGCGATTCAGAAGTTCGTGCGTCAGCTCTGATAGCGTTTTATTGCGCCGTTCGTTAACGGCCTCGCTATCGGTCGGCCTGCTCGGGCGCGTCACGCCATCGCGAGCCGCTGCCGGGCCCGCAACAACAGTCCCACCATGATCGTGATGTTGAGCGCGTTCCAGGCGAGCCCGTTGATGAAGGCGGCCGCATAAGAGCCAGTGGCATCGAAGATCACCCCCGACACCCAGCCGCCGAACGACATCCCGAACACGGAAGCAAAGATCACGATCCCGATCCGGGTCGCAGCCTCTGAAGCCGGCATCGCCTCGCGCACGATGATGGCATAGCTCGGCACGATGCCGCCCTGGAACAGGCCGAACATCGCGGAGATAATGTAGAGCGAGCTGAGGCCGTCAAAGAACAGGTAAAGCAAAAGCGCCGAACCTTGCGCGATCGAGCCGAGCAGAAGGGTGCGGATGCCGCCGATCTTGTCGGCGAGAAAACCCGAACCGATCCGGCTGATGATGCCAAAGCCCAGCATCAGCGACAGCATTTCGGCGCCGCGCGCCACGCCGTAACCGAGATCGCCGCAATAGGCGACGATATGCACCTGCGGCATCGACATCGCCACACAGCAGGAAATGCTGGCAAGCGACAGAATGGCGGTCAGCGCGTTGGTGGAAAGCCTTAACTCGAGGCGCGGCGGCGGCGCATTGACATGGCTGCGTCGCGTTCCCGCCCCCATCAACAGGCGTAGCACGATCAGCGCCAGCGTCATCGCAACCGCCGTGAAGAGGCCGATGGCGACATGGGTGGCGCGCCAGCCATACGTCTGGATGCCCCAATTGACCAGCGGCGGCCAGATCGTGCCGCCGATATAATTGCCGCTGGCGGCGATCGCGACCGCCAGTCCCCGGTAGCGCTCGAACCAGTACGAGGCTTCCGCCATCAGCGGTCCGAACGTCGCCGCCGATGACAGGCCGATCAGAAAATGCACCAGAATGTATTGCCAGATCGCAGGCGACAGCCCCGCGCCGATATAGCCAAGGCCGAGAAGGCCGATGCCGACACCGATCGCAGCAACAATGCCGTAGCGGTCGCTGATCTTGCCGGTAACGACCTGACCGATGCCGAAGCCAAGCATGACAAGCGTAAAGGCCAGCGAAGCGGTGCCGCGGGCGGCTGCGAATTCGACCTGGACGGCGGGCAGCGCCACCACGACCGACCACATGCCGACGCTGCCGAGCGAGCCGATCAGCACCGCCACGGCAAGACGCGTCCATGCCCGGCGCGAATCGGGAATGAACGATGACGAATGTCGGCTGAGATGAGCGGCAGTATCCACGGCGGGCGCAACTTGGTCGGCGATGGCCACCCGGTCAACCCACGATGCCGCGATATTGGGCATGCAGATGCACTGCAACAGGCACCACCCGTTACATCCCTCGAGGCGGCGCTTTCGCGCCTCCTCGGGATGAGGTGGTGCCTCATGAGGAGGCGCGCTGTGCCCGAGCAGGCTGAGCGAAGTCGAGGCCGTTAGCGAACGGCACAAAACAATGAAGTGCCGTCACCGGACGATGCCTTGCATCGCCGTCTCGAACCATGAGGCCAGATTCTTACCGGCAAAATCGCGAAGTTAACCCTTTGCTAACCATAAACCGGGCAAAAATTGCCCAGTTGCGAAGTCGAGTGTCGTCAGACGCGTAGAACGGGGGAGTACTCCGTGGACGCCAGTGCGGTGCCTCACTTTCGAAACGGTGGTCCTGCGGCCGCCGCGCAGACGTTTGGCCGCCGTGGACGGCATTCGCGAGAGGAAGCGGGCGGTATGGTCGATGTCACGGCAGGTCAGGGCGCAGCCGCGCCTGCGACCGGGTTCCCAAGTCTCGGCGAAATCGGCAACATCCTCAAGCGTGGCGATCTAGGGCTCGCTTTCGGCGTCCTCACCATCCTGGTGGTGCTGATCCTTCCTCTGCCCTCGATCGTGCTCGACCTGTTCCTGGCGATCTCGATCACGCTCTCGATCCTGATCCTGATGACGTCGCTGTTCATTCAGGCGCCGCTGGAATTCTCGTCGTTTCCGACCATCCTGTTGATCTCGACCATGTTGCGGCTGTCGCTCAACCTCGCCTCCACGCGATTGATCCTGTCGCGCGGCCACGAGGGGACTGATGCGGCGGGTCACGTGATCGAGGCCTTCGGCAATTTCGTGATGGGCGGCAATTTCGTCATCGGCATCATCGTCTTTGCGATCCTGGTCATCGTGAACTTCGTCGTCATCACCAAGGGTTCGGGCCGCATCGCCGAAGTCGCTGCCCGCTTCCACCTCAACTCGATGCCCGGCAAGCAGATGGCGATCGACGCCGATCTCTCGGCCGGCCTGATCGACGAAAAGGTCGCCAAGGAACGCCGCAAGGCGCTGGAAGACGAAAGCGGGTTCTTCGGCGCCATGGACGGTGCTTCGAAATTCGTCCGCGGCGACGCGGTGGCGGGCTTGCTCGTCGTGTTCATCAACATCGTCGGCGGCGTTATCATCGGCGTCGCCCAGCAGGGCCTGAGTTTTTCCGAAGCGGGCCGCACCTACACTTTGCTCACCGTCGGCGACGGCCTGGTCACACAGATCCCGGCGCTGATCGTCTCGACCGCCGCAGGCCTTCTGGTCTCGAAGGCGGGCGTCTCGGGCGCGGCCGACAAGGCGCTGATGAAACAGCTCTCCGGCTATCCGCAGGCGCTCGGCATGTCGGCCGGCGTGATGTTGGTGCTTTCGCTGCTGCCGGGCATTCCGATGCTGCCGTTCCTGGCGCTCGGCGGCGGCGCGGCTGCGCTGGCGTTTTCGGCCCGCAAGTCCAAGCACGCGGCCACCGCTGCCGCGGCAACTGCGGCGGCAGCCCCGGCGGCGGCGGCGGCAGCCGCGGCGGCTTCGGCCGAAGAGCCGATCTCGGCGGCGCTCAAGATCGACGATCTCAAGATCGAACTCGGTTATGCGCTATTGCCGCTGGTGAACGGCCCCGACGGCACCGACCGGCTGACCGAACAGATCAAGGCGCTGCGCAAATCGCTGGCGATCGAGATGGGCTTTGTGATGCCTTCGGTACGCATTCTCGACAATGTTCAACTCGAGGCGAACACCTACGTCATCAAGATCAAGGAAGTGGACGCGGGCTCGGGCCGGATCTGGCCCAATTCATTCATGGCGATGGACCCCGGCGGCAGCCAGGTCGACGTGCCGGGCATCCACACCACCGAGCCGACGTTTGGCCTGCCTGCGACCTGGGTCGATGCGAGCCTGAAGGAAGAGGCCTCGCTCAAGGGCTATACCGTGGTCGATGCCGCCACCGTGATGTCGACCCATCTCACCGAGCTGCTCAAGAACAACATGTCGGACCTGTTGTCTTACGGCGAGGTGCAGAAGCTGCTGAAGGAATTGCCGAAGGAACAAGGCGAACTGGTCAAGGACATCGTGCCGGCCCAGATCACGATCTCCGGGATCCAGCGTGTGCTTCAGCTTCTGTTGGCCGAGCGCATCTCGATCCGCGACCTCTCCACCATCCTCGAAGGCATCGCCGACGCACTCGCCTTCTCGCGCAACCCGGCAACCGTGGTCGAACATGTCCGCGCCCGCCTGGCGCGGCAGATTTGCGCGCAGAACACCACTTTCGCCGGCTATCTGCCGCTGATCGCGCTGTCGGCGAAATGGGAGCAGGCCTTTGCGGAGTTGCTGGTCGGCCAGGGCGAAGAACGCAGCCTCGCGATGCAGCCTTCGCGCCTGTCGGAATTCATGACGATCGTGCGCGAAAGGTTCGAACAGGCCGCGCGCGAGGGCGAGGCGCCGGTGCTGGTCACCTCGGCGTCGATCCGGCCCTTCGTCCGCTCACTGGTCGAGCGCTTCCGCGCGCAGACCACCGTGCTGTCACAGTCGGAAATCCACCCCCGCGCCCGGTTGAAAACGGTCGGTAGCGTCTAGCTCAGAGCGCCTTCCGGCGGGCGTGGGCGGCCTTGACGGCCAACAATAGGTCAGGCGACCAAACCAGAAGCCAGCCAGGAACAAACGCCAGCAAGAACACGGCGACGAAAGACGCGCTAATGGCGATGTCCTTAGGGATGTCTCGCAGTCTCATGCGGCAACCATATCGCTGAGGTTGTGGTGTCCTAATTCACGAACGCGAGCGCCCTATATGGAAGGGGCCCGCAAATCAGCGCGCTGCACCGCTTGTTTTTTAGCCACAGGCAACTGATTTCTTTATTTTCCGTAATCTGAGGCCCTTTTGGCTCCAGAGTCGGATATCTCGATAAATAACTATATTTGCTGTTAAATTTTGAATTTTGCTACTTTCTGACGCAAGACGGATCGCGAAATATCACGTCTTATCACCGCTTTGTGATCGCCTCTTAGGAAACGAAGACCCTATTCCTACGTTTCTTGAGCCTGAGGTGATGAACCTTCCGGCGATTGAAGGCGACGAACCGGAAACAAGGGCAAGCAGGCGGCAGGAGGCTAATGATGAATCATTCGATTTACAGCGCCGATCGCACGACGCACCTCAAGATCGTTGTGATGGCGCTTGTCGCCGGCATTGCGGTGGCAGGTTTTGGAATTTCGGCTCGCACGTTTTCCGATGACGGTTCGATGCAGACCGCGCGCGTCATCAAGGCAGGCAAGCCGATTGTTGTAACCAGTTCGAACACGTCAGTGGTGCGCTAGAAATTGATGATGCGATAGAAATTCAGGAATTCACGCGGCGCTTTACCAGCCCCCCAAGGTCGCCACGTGGATATATGGAAGACCCAACTTCCCCCCAAGTTGGTCCTTTCGAAAACGCCCGCTCCCCACGGGCGTTTTCTTTTTGTGGGGTGGTCTAATCCATCAGCGCAGCGCGGAGTGACCGTCTTCGTCATGGCCGGGCATAGCCGTTCGAAGAACGGCGCAGCTTCCGCTCGCCTTTGCTCGGCCATCCACGTCTTTCTTGCCTGGATTGAGACGGATGCCCGGCAGCGCAGACCAGTTTAGCAGTCTGCGTAGGCAGACTGCTCTGGCCGGGCATGACGACATCAGCGAAAACGCTGCGGGCAAAAAGCGGGATTCAGCCTAGCGCGACGGAACGGTTTCGATCAGCTTGCCCGTGAGGATCGGCGTTGAATGCGGATTGCCGTCGGGAGATCCGCCGGCCTGCTCCACCGTGACCGCGTAAGTCGCGTTCTTGACCGTGTCGGGATCATATGAGGCGAGCACCGGACGCGAGGTGAACTGGTCAGCCCCGACCACACCCAGCGAGCGTGGCTTTCCCAGCTTGTCGGAAATCAGCCATAGCTCGTAGCTTGACCCGGCGTCAGCAGATGCGCCGACCTTGCGCACCGTGAAATTCCGCGTCGCCTCGTCAACGGTCAGGATGAAGGCCGGACCGCCGGCGTCCTTCTGAAGCAAGGCGACATATTGCGCCGACGGCCTCGGTGCCGGCGCAACCTTGACCTCCGCGACTTGCGACTTCGGCCGCATGCTGTCGGGCAGCAAATCCGGCATCGAGGCGCCAATGCCGATCATCACGACCAGCGCGGCTGCAATGGCCGAGGTCGCAGTCGCAACAGCGCGCCAGCGGCGTGCTTTGGCGGCGAACTGGATCACGTTGGAATTGTCGGCAACCACAGGCGCCGCGCCAACCACGGGCGCGAAGGTCTGCGACGCCGGCTGCAGCAGCACGATCGGCACCTGCTGTCCGGAATGACCGATCGCGGCCTTGATATTCTCCCACAGCTCGGGGCGTGGCTCGACCGAGCCGACCATCTGGTTGAGCGCGCCGAGCTTCTGCTCCCATGCGACAACGGCCGCCGTGAAGTCCTTGTCGACGGACATCATGGCTTCAACCTGCGCCCGCTCGGCGGCATCGAGTGTGCCGAGTGCATATTCCGCGGCGAGCGCGATATGGTCTTCACTATAGGCCATCATCCAATATCCAGACCGTTAGAGTCCGAGACACTCCCTGATATCCATCATGCTGCGACGCAGCCACGTCTTCACCGTATTGACCGGTGCACCAAATTTCTCTGCCAGTTGCTCGCGGCTCCAGCCGTTGTAATAGGCCAGCAACACGAGCTTTTGCCGATCCGGCTCCAGCTGTCCGACACACTCCAGAAGTCGTTTCAGGTCTTCCGTCATTTCACGCCGGGCCAACGGATCGGGTGTGTCGGCCGCCACCTCCATGGCCGCCGGCTCTTCCTCGATCGAGCTCTCGCTGCGCTTTCGCACGACGTCGATAGCCCGATTACGCGCAATCGACGCCATCCATGTGATCGGCGAAGACTGGCCCGGATTGAACGATCCGGCGCTGTTCCAGATCTTGACGTAAGCTTCCTGAACTACCTCCTCTGCGAGATCCTGACGGCGCAAGATACGGAGAACCACGCCAAAGAGTTTCGAGCGGGTGGCGGCGTAAAGCCGCTCGAAAGCAGCCTGATCGCCCTTCGCCACCGCGGCAATCAGCCAGACCAGCTCAGCTGGCGTCAGCATCATCTAGGGTCCCCCACATCGCGATACACGTTCGACACAAATGGTATCCCGGGCTTGTCGTATCCCATCTTGGGCCGGATCAGTCCACCGGGAAACGATCAAAAAAGCGGTGAAAAGCCGCGCCGGTGGCCCGATTGAAGCACTTGCACACCGTCATCCACGCCATCAGGGCAACGCAAAAACCCGGGCCTTTTTGAGGCCCGGGTTTTTGAAGATCCTGGTGGTTTCGAAAGACGCGGAAATCTTCAGACGATGGCGATGCGGGCGCGCATCAAGCCGATGCTGTCGAGATCGGCCTGTTCGCGGGCGCTCTCTTCGGCGCGCTCACGTGCCTGATCGCGCTCGTCCAGCAGTTCGACCTTCTTGAGTTCGTCGAAGGCCTCGGCCAGAAGGCCGCGGGCGTCCTCGAGCTGAACGCGCAATTCCTCGGCGGAGCGGGTGAGATTTTCCCGGCGCTGGATCGCGGCCTTGGCGTAGGTCGGATAGGCAAAGTGCGACGGGTCGTTGATTCCGGCGCGTTCCTGTTCGGTCTGGATTTCGCGCTCCAGGTCGACCGACATGCGCTGGAAATCAGCGATCATGCCCTCGATCTGGGAGACTCTGCGGCGCTTTTCGTCGACCTGAAATTTCTTCAGACGGATCAGCGTTTCACGTGACTTCATCAACTCATACTCCCCAGAAGTCCCAATTTGTCGGCGGGACGGTACCGGCTCCCCCTAGGGGCCCCGCCGGCATACCAACTGTGGCGCGGATGATGGCCTGACAAAGTTAGCGTTCCGTTTCCAAACCCTTCAGGATTCGATCTAATCGCCCGTAACCTTCCTTCAGGCCGGTACTCTCGTCCTTGGCCTGGCGCAAAAACGCCTCCAGCGGCTCATGCAGGCGGATCGCCTCATCCACCTCGGGGCTGGAGCCCGCTTTATAGGCGCCGAGCCGGATCAACTCTTCCATATCTGCATAAGTCGCCATCACCCGGCGGGCCTTGGTGATGACAGGCAGAAAGGCCGGATCGGCGGATTTCGGCATGGTGCGCGAGACCGATTTCAAGATGTTGATCGCCGGAAACCGCCCACGCTCGGCGATCCGCCGCTCCATCACGATATGGCCGTCCAGGATGCCGCGGACCGCATCCGCGATCGGCTCGTTGTGATCGTCACCATCGACCAGCACCGTAAAAATGCCGGTAATGGTGCCCTGGCCCGAGCCGGGGCCTGCCCGCTCCAGCAGTTTCGGCAATTCGGTGAACACGGTCGGCGTGTAACCCTTGGCGGTCGGCGGCTCGCCCGCTGACAGACCGATCTCGCGTTGCGCCATCGCAAAGCGCGTCACTGAATCCATCAGGCACAGCACGTCCTTGTTCTCGTCGCGGAAATGCTCCGCGATTGCGAGCGTGAGGTAAGCCGCCTGCCGCCGCATCAAAGCCGGCTCGTCGGAAGTGGCGACCACCACCACCGAACGCGCCAATCCCTCGTCACCGAGATCGTCCTGCAGAAATTCCTGCACCTCGCGTCCGCGTTCGCCGACAAGGCCGATCACCGTAATATCCGCATCGACATTGCGCGCGAGCATCGACAAGAGCACCGACTTGCCGACGCCGGAGCCGGAGAAAATGCCCATGCGCTGGCCGCGGCAGCAGGTGAGAAATGTGTTGAGCCCGCGCACGCCGAGATCGAGCGGGGCGCCCACCCGCTTGCGGGAATGCGCCGGCGGCGGCGTGTTGCGAAAGGGCACGGGGGACGCGCCTTGCGTCAGCGGTCCCTTGCCGTCGATCGGTTCGCCCATGGCGTTGAGAACCCGCCCCAGCCATTGCGGCGACGGGCGCACCTGATTGCCGGAATTGCCGATCACCGCCCGGCAGCCGCGCCTGACCCCATCAAGGCCGGCGAACGGCATCACCACCGCGTTATTGCCGGTGAATCCGATGACCTCACAGGGAATGAAGCGGTTGCCGCCGGTGTCGATCACGATCCGCGCGCCGACACTCATGGCGTGAATAGGCCCCGCGATCTCCACCATCAGGCCGCGAACACCAACCACGCGGCCATAGATGTTGATTCCATCGATGTCGCTGATCTGCTCGGCGAGCGCCTTCATTGCGAAAACCTTAAGTTTTCACGCATTGGGGGCCAGACCTTAACTTGGTGTTTACTCGCATCGTTAATCATTACGTCACTGTCTTTGGTGACTGAGGACGCTCGACCTGTGTCAAGGAAGGGTGAGTCCTGAGAGTCGGTTAGGCCCGCCTCTTAATGTGGAGCTTGAACGAGATCGGATACAAAAAACTGCTTCATCGCAATATCTTAGGACGATTCGAAAAAAATTGCACCCAAGTATCTTGCGAACCGGAATCAGATTTTGTTAACCATATCCCGTCAGGATCCGAATCAGTTGTTCAAAGGCGTTTTGAGTGCCGCAAGTGCGGCCGACCTGACGCCCGGAGCGGCGACTATAGGGGACTGGCATGCGCGTATTGCTGATAGAAGATGACAGCGCCGTCGCGCAGTCGATCGAATTGATGCTGAAATCCGAGAGCTTTAACGTCTACACGACGGATCTCGGGGAAGAAGGCGTCGATCTCGGAAAACTTTACGATTACGACATCATCCTGCTCGATCTCAATCTTCCGGACATGTCCGGCTATGATGTACTCAAGCAGCTTCGGGTGTCGAAGATCAAGACACCCATTCTGATCCTCTCCGGCCTCGCCGGCATCGAGGACAAGGTCAAGGGTCTCGGCGTCGGCGCCGACGACTACATGACCAAGCCCTTCCACAAGGACGAACTGGTCGCCCGCATTCATGCGATCGTGCGCCGTTCCAAGGGCCACGCCCAGTCGGTGATCCAGACCGGCGATCTCGTGGTCAATCTCGACACCAAGACGGTCGAGGTCGGCGGCCAGCGCGTGCACCTGACGGGCAAGGAATACCAGATGCTGGAGCTGCTTTCGCTCCGCAAGGGCACCACGCTCACCAAGGAAATGTTCCTCAACCACCTCTATGGCGGTATGGACGAGCCCGAACTGAAGATCATCGACGTCTTCATCTGCAAGCTGCGCAAGAAGCTCGCGAATGCTTCCGACGGCCGCAACTTCATCGAGACGGTGTGGGGCCGCGGCTACGTGCTGCGCGAGCCGCACGAGCATGAAGAGCGCATTCCCGCCTGACGTTTGCGTGAACTGAGCCGGCAGGCTTACTCCTCCCAGACTGAACCCCGCCGCAAATGGCGGGGTTTTTGTTTGGGGATTGAACCCGTGATTGGCGTGTCCCGACGAACGACTTGTGCGACCCTTGTCGTCTCGCGATTCTCGGGGGCTAACGGATGATCCTTCAATCGCTCGCCGGGCTGCCGGCCTTCCTGGCTTACTTCTGTACGGCAGTCTTTGCGGTCGTCGTTTATCTCTTTGTCTATACGCGCATCACGCCGCATGACGAGTTCAAGCTGATCCGCGACAACGACCCGGCGGCCGCGGTCGCGTTGGGCTTGAGCCTGCTCGGGTTCACACTGCCGCTGGTCAGCGCGATCGCCCATTCCTCCAATATCTTCGACTGCCTGATCTGGAGCCTGATCGCGCTGATCGTCCAGGTCGTGGTGTATTACGTCATCAAGATCCCGGTGCCGAACCTGTCGGCCAAGATCGCGGCAGGTGAACTCGCACCCGCGATCTGGCTCGGACTGTCTTCGCTCGCCGCCGGCGCGCTGAACGCCGCCTGCATGATCGGCTGACGTGACCAGCCCGCCTCCACACGAATTCGGAAAGCGCAAGCCGGCGCCCCTGACGACGGCCCCCTCCGCGCCTGTCAAACGCTCCGGCCATGTGGCGCTTCTGATGATGGGCACGCTCGCGGTCGGCGGCAGCGCCTATGCGCTGATGCCGCGCGAAAATTGCCAACCCAACGCTCCGGGGATGGCTGCGCCATCGTCGCCGGCAGCCGCCGCCACCTGTGCGTCAAGTTCTTCCTCGGGCGGCCATAGCGGTTCGGGCGGATCGTGGTCGCGCCGCACCAGTTTCTTTGGCGGCGATTCCGCGTCATCCTCGGGAACGTCGACCGCTTCGGGTTCAACCGAAACCTCGCGCGGCGGCTTTGGCAGCTTCGCGCGGTCGATCGGCGCACATTTTTCCGGCGGCTGACGATCAACATCGCATGAAGAGAATTAGCTCGCGCTTGCGCCAGACCAGGACGCATGTCTTACTTCGCGATATCTGAGCATCCAAAGGACTGCATCATGAAACGTTCGCGCCGCGTCGTCCTGACCATGATGGGAAGCGCCACTATCGGCGCCGTCTCGATGGGTTTTGTGCGGCGGCGCGACTGCGGTCCGGGTCTCGTGAGCGAGGTGGTCAGCGATCTGGGTGGGCAGCCGATCGCCGAATGTCACGCACCGGCCTATGGCGGCTTCGGCCGCTTTCCGCACCACTTCCACGGCCATGGCGGTGGTTAGTAGCCAGCATGCGACGTATCGCCTGCCGCGAACGCGATGACTGGCAGGCTACCGCCGAGGCCTGCGGATTCGATTTTCACACCGCCGACGGCGCACGCTACTGGGACGAACGCGCCTTTTACGCCTTTACGCTTGCCGAAATCGAAGACCGCATCGAAACCCCGACGGGCGAAATCGATGCGATGTGCCTCGAACTCTGCGACCGCGTTGCCGCCGACGAACGGCTTCTGAAGCGGTTGCAGATACCGGAGGCGTTCTGGCCTCTGATCCGCAACTCCTGGCGCCGCAGGGACTTAAGCCTCTATGGCCGCCTCGATCTCAGCTATGCCGGCAGCGGCGATGCCAAACTTCTGGAATATAACGCGGACACGCCGACCTCGATCTTCGAGGCCGCCGTGTTTCAGTGGACCTGGCTCGAGCAAGGAATCGAGCGGCGGCTCGTTGAGGCCGGTGCCGATCAGTTCAACTCGCTGCATGAGCGCCTGATCGAGGCCTGGAAGAAGCTTGGCTCTACAGACCGCCTTCATCTGGCAGGCCTGCTCGACAATCCGGAAGATGCAACCACGCTCGCCTATCTCGAGGACACGGCCAAACAAGCCGGACTCAACACCACCTTGCTTGCCATCGATAGCATCGGCTGGCGCGAGGGCTCAGGCTTTGTGGATCTCGACGGTGAGAAGATCGCGCTCGCCTTCAAGCTTTATCCCTGGGAATGGATGTTTCACGATGCCTTCGGCGAGAAGCTCGCCGCCGCGCCTACCCGCTGGATCGAGCCGCCGTGGAAGGCCATCTTGTCCAACAAGGGCATGCTTGCGCTGTTGTGGGAGATGTTCCCCGGCCATCCGAACCTGCTGCCGGCCTTCTTTGAGGACGAGCCGAACGCGAAAGCCCTCAGTTCGTCTTACGTGCGCAAACCGCTATTGTCCCGCGAAGGCGCCAATATCGCCATGGTCCGTCACGGCAGCGTCATTGCCGAGCAGCAAGGACCGTACGGCGCCGAGGGCTTCATTCGTCAGGCGCTGGCGCCGCTGCCGAATTTCTCCGGTCAATATCCGGTGCTTGGAAGCTGGATCGTCGACCATGTGCCTTGCGGATTATCGATCCGCGAGGACGAAAATCCCGTGACGGGCAACACATCGCGCTTTTTGCCGCACGCGATCCTTTGAGAAGCTGCCCGCTTATCGCGCCGCGACCGCCGCGGCCCTTTGCGGCATACCGCCCGCGAGACCAGGCTTTGCGGTCCGGGTCGCGTTCGGGCGGTAAAGTCCGCGCCGCTCCGGATAGGGCTTGAAGGCGTCCGAGATACCCACCACCGACTCGGCTGCACCCAGCACCATGAACCCGTCGGAGTTGACCAGCCTGGAAAGCCGCTCGAAGATGCCGGCCTTGGTGTCCTGATCGAAATAGATCAGCACGTTACGGCAGAAGATGATGTCGAACGTCCCGAGGTGACCGAAATCCTGCAGCAGGTTGAGCTGGCGATGTTGCACCATGGAGCGGATGTCGGCATTGAGCTGCCACATGTCGCCGACTTGCACGAAATGCTTGACCAGCATTTGAATCGGCAGGCCGCGCTGAACCTCGAACTGGCTGAAAATGCCGGCCTTGGACTTTTCCAGAACGCCTTGCGACAGATCGGTCGCCACGATGTCGATCTTCCAGCCCGCGATCGTAGCGCCCAGTCCCTTCAGACACATCGCGATCGAGTACGGCTCCTGTCCGGTCGAGGAAGCCGCGCACCAGATGCGCAGAGAGCGCTTGGCCGCGCGCGCCTGCAACAGCGCCGGCAGCATGGTGTCCTTCAAATGATCGAAGGGGGTCTTGTCGCGGAAGAAGAAGGTTTCGTTGGTGGTCATGGCCTCGACCACTTCGGCGATCGTAGCTTCTGCACCGCCCGCCTTCATCTTCTGCACGAGTTCGGTAATACCCGCCAGGCCCGCTTTGCGCGCCAGCGGCACCAGCCGGCTTTCGACGAGATACTGCTTGTCCGGAGACAGATCGAGCCCGGAGCGCTCCTTCAGGAGCTTCCGCAAGAACTCATAATCCAACGGCGTCACGAGCGATCTCCTGAAAACAACCTGACGAGTTTTGGTGCGATCTGATTGAGCGGCAGCACGGCCGCGCAGATGCCGGCATGGGCGGCGGCACCCGGCATGCCCCAAACCACGCTGGAAGCTTCGTCCTGCGCGATCACACTGCCGCCGGCCGCGACGATATCCTTGCCGCCGCGCATTCCGTCCGAGCCCATTCCGGTCAGGATCAGCGCCAGAATGGAGCCCTGCCAGATGTCGATGGCGGAGGCGAAGAGCGGATCGACCGCGGGTTTGCAGAAATTCACCGGCGGACCGTCATCGAGGGCGATGGCCGCCTCCACACCGTGGCGCACCACGCGCATATGGCGGCCGCCCGGTGCGAGATAGATGTGACCGGGTTTGACCGCTTCACCATCGACGGCCTCGCGCGCGGGACGGTTACTGGCGCGCGCCAGATGCTCGGCGAGAATTGTCGTAAAGGTTGGCGGCATGTGCTGGGTGATGAGCACAGGAACACGGTCGATGACCGGACCGATGTCGGCAACAACATTCATCAGCGCCTGCGGACCGCCGGTCGACGAACCGATCAGGAGGACACGGGGGCTTTGCGAGGAGAAACTGCGCCGCGCGATCGGCGCACTTGCGACTGCCGCCGCCGGCGCGCGATGCACAGTCCCCCGGATCCGATCGGGCGCTGGAACGAGTGCGGGCGCAACCGTTGCAGGGGACGAGCGGCGAACCTTGGCGCCGAGATGCCGGATTTTTTGCAACAGATCGTGGCGGAAGGTCTCGGCAGCTGTAGGTTCGCGGGTGCTTTCCGGCTTCGGGATATAGTCGGACGCGCCAAGCGACAGCGCCTTGAAGCTGATCTCCGCATTGCGGCGGGTCAACGTCGAGGCCATGATCACGATCAGGTTGCGTTTTTTCGCCAACAACAACGGCAGCGCGGAAATGCCGTCGAGCTCCGGCATTTCGATATCCAGCACGGCGATATCGGGGTTGATGCGCTCGATCTGGTTGACCGCCTCCAGACCCGTACGCAACGAGGCGGCCACGACGATGTCGGGCTCGGATCCAAGCCAGCGCGAGATCATGCCCCTGATGACGACGGAATCGTCAACCAGCATCACCCGCAGCGGTTCTTGCTGCAGCGGGCCAGGAGCCGCCGGACTTGTCAACGCAACACTCATTACTCAACTACTCACAAACCGAACTCAACTCACCGGCTGAAATCGAACACATGCTTCGGCCGTATCGCCGCCGGCCCGTGAGCCGCCGGGTAGATCAAGGAAAATCAGATCAGACCGACTTCCTGGAACTTGGCCGTGACAATGTCCTTGTCGAACGGCTTCATGATGTATTCGTTGGCGCCGGCATGAAGCGCGCGCGCAATGTGCGCTACGTCGTTTTCGGTCGTGCAGAACACCACCTTGGGCTGGTCGCCACCGGGCATGCGGCGGAGATTTCCGAGGAATTCATAGCCGTCCATGATGGGCATGTTCCAGTCCAGCAGGATGGCTTCCGGCAATCCGCGTTTGCAGACCTCGAGCGCCTTCTCGCCGTCCTCGGCTTCGACGATCTGGAAATCCAGACCTTCCAGAATGCGCCTTGCGACTTTTCGGATGACGCTCGAGTCATCCACGACCAGACATGTTTTCATTGTTGTTTGCCTTTGTCCTTAGAAATCAATTGGGATTCTCACGACGCGTTCATCAGACCTCAAGCCGCCATCATGTCAGGCGAAATTTCGAGCACCCGATCGACATCCAGCACGACCATCAACTGCCCATCGAGGCGGTGCACGCCTCCGGCGAGCTTGGCCATGCGGGGATCGAGATTGACCGGATTTTCTTCGCGGCTTTCGTCGGCAAGCCTCAGCACCTCGCCGATCTGGTCGATCAGCAGGCCGTAGGATTCGCCGCGAAGATCAACGCCGACCGCCATCGGCGGCTTGCCGTCATCGTTTTTCGGCAGGCCCAGGCGGGCGCGCATGTCGATCACGGTGACGATCCGGCCGCGCAGATTGAGAACGCCTGCGATCTCGCGCGATGCCAGCGGAACGCGGGTCACGCGTTCCGGCATGAAAACGTCCTGCACCCGCGAGATCGGCAGGCCGAACAACTGGCCACCGATCATGGCGGTGACGTATTCGGCGACGCTGCCTTCGACGGCTTCGGTTTTGCTGGTCATGCTTTGATCCTTATGCCGCTTGCCGGTTCATCTCAGAGGTCTGCTCCTTGAGCGCTGCGATCAGACCCGGACGGTCGAACTTCGCGACGTAATCGTGGAAGCCGGCCTGGCGCCCGCGCTCGATCGCCGCCGGCGACACCAGCGAGGACAGCGCAATGATCGGCATCGAAGAAAGATGCGCATCGGACCGGATCGTCTCGGCAAACTCGAAGCCGTTCATGTCGGGCATTTCGATATCGGTCAGCACCACGTCGAAGGACTGGCCCGAACGCAGCGCCACGAGGCCCTCCTGGGCGTTCGGCGCAACGCGAACCTTGTAGCCGGCAGCCTTCAGCACCGGCGCCAGCATGTTGCGGAAGAACGCGGAGTTGTCGACCAGCAGCACCGATTGCGCGGACTGGGAAGGGCGCATTTCCTTGCGGCTGAACCAGTCGGAGAACGCCATCGGCAGGAAATGACCGACGTCGATCACTTCGGTCGCCTGTCCCTTGATCACGGCGGAGCCGAGAATGCCTTCGATGGAGCCTGCCACCTCGATGTGGAGGCGCTCTTCGACGATATCGATGATTTCGTCGACCACGAGTCCCATCGAGCGGCCGTCGTCGGCAAACACCAGGATCGGCTGCGAGCCGGAGGTACGGACATTGACGCCGGCCATCTGCACGAGCGGCATCAGCTGTTCGCGGTATTGCACCATCGAACGGCCGTTGGAGAGCTCGATCTTCTCGGCGGCGATTTCCTCAAGCCGCGTCACCAGACCCAGCGGCACAGCCTTGGGCTGGCTGGAGCCGGCGCGGAACACCAGCAGCGAGGTCAGCTGCTCGACGCCACCGGCGCGCTGCGCGGCATTTTCGTCGGCGATCTCGTGACTGGCGTTGCCTGCGGCGCCAAGCGCCTTGGCGATACCGTTGGGGTCGATGATCATGATGACAGCGCCATCGCCCAGAATGGTGTTACCGGAGAACATGTCGATGTGACGCAGCTTGGTCGACATCGGCTTGACCACGATTTCCTCGGTGTGGAACACGCCGTCAACCACGATGCCGAAGGTCTGGTTGCCGACCTGTGTGACGACGATGAAGCCGTTTTCGGGATCGGAGGAAGAACCGTCGTCGATCTTGAGCAGCTTCTTCAGGTGCATCAGCGGCAACAGCTTGTTGCGCAGGCGAAGCACCGCGGTGTCCTTGATCCGCTCGATGCGGTGTTCGGAATTGGCGCGCGCACGCACCAGTTCAACCACCGAGAGCTGCGGAATGGCGAAGCGGTCGCCGCCGGCTTCCACGATCAGGGCCGAGACGATCGCAAGCGTCAGCGGGATCTTGATGGTGACGGAGGAGCCTTCGCCCGCTACCGACTTGATGTCGATGGTGCCGCCGATCTGATCGATGTTGGTGCGCACCACGTCCATGCCGACGCCACGGCCGGAGACGCTGGTCACGGCGGCCGCGGTCGAGAAGCCCGGCGCGAAGATGAATTTGTGGATCTGCGCTTCCGTCATCTTCTCCAGTTCAGCCTCGTTGACGAGACCGTTCTGAAGCGCCTTGGCCTTGATCCGCTCGGTGTTGAGGCCACGGCCGTTGTCGGCGATGCAGATGATGATGTGGCCGCCTTCATGATAGGCGGACAGGCGGATCGTGCCCGTCTCCGGCTTGCCGGCGGCAGCGCGCTCGGCAGGCGTCTCCAGCCCATGGTCGGCCGAATTGCGGACCATGTGGGTCAGCGGATCCTTGATCAGGTCCAGCACCTGCCGGTCCAACTCGGTATCGGCGCCGTGCATCTCGAGTTCGATCTGCTTGTGCAATTCGCCCGAGAGGTCGCGCACGATACGCGGCAGCTTCTGCCAGGCATTGCCGATCGGCTGCATCCGCGTCTTCATGACGCCTTCCTGCAGCTCGGCCGTGACATTCGACAGCCGCTGCAATGGCACCTTGAATTCCGTATCCTCGTTGCGCCGCGAGATTTCCAGGAGCTGGTTACGCGTCAGCACGAGCTCGGACACCATCGTCATCAGGTGCTCGAGCGTGTCGACGTTGACGCGGATCGACTGGTTGGCGACGCGGTCGGCGTCGCCGGCATCCACTTCAACGGCCGTCTTGGCTTTCTTCGCCGCCGATTTCGATACCTTTTCGGGCGCCGGCTCGGCTTGAGCCTTGGCGGCCGGTGACGCCTTGGCTTCGGCTTTGGCTTCGGCTTTGGCTTCAACCTTGGCTTCGACCTGCACAGGCGCGGGCTTTGGCGCTATCGTAACAGGCTCAGCCGCGGTTTCGCGGAAGGCGCGCTCAAGATCGTCAAGCGACACTTCGCCCGGCCGCAACTCGCGCTCCAGGATCTGGTAAGTCAACTTGCCTTCGGTGGTGGCCGGTTTTTCCGGAACCGGCGCGGCCGCTACAGGCGCGGATACGGGTGCGGGTGGCTGTGCCGCGGCCTCGGAAGCCGCCGCCATCGCGGCCATGCCGCGATCGACCATCTGGTGAAGCTGCACGATCAGATCCTGATCGTTGCCCTCGGGCTCTGCTTCGGTCGCCTCCAGCCCGCCAAGAATTTCCTTGATGCGGTCGATACTGCTCAGGATCAGCGTCACCGCCTCGGCAGTAACCGGCATGCCGTCGCGGAATTTTCCCATCAGGGTTTCGCCGGCATGGGCCAGCGCTTCCAGCCGCGGCAGGCCAAGGAAACCACAGGTTCCCTTGATGGTGTGCACCAGACGAAAGATGTTATCCAAAATCTTGGCGTTGTTCGGTTCTTGCTCGAACTTCACCAGCTGATTGTCGACGGTGTCCAGGCTTTCACCGGTTTCCGTCAAAAACTCTCTCAAAAGATCGTCCATGAAATCTGGCCTTCACCCCAACGCGCGCACTCGACGCGATTTCCGCGTGGGACCAGCTTCTCTGCAAAGCGTTTAATATTGGTTGAGTAATTGGAAAAGAACGGGCTCAACAAATAGATAAGCTGCCCCCGTAAGATTACGGGGTACGGCGTATACCCTTTGTTAACCGTTTCTCTGGCCGGAGCGCATCATTGATGCGGGCTGAAAGCAACGCAGTTCGATCGCATGCCGCTTTAGACGGCCGTCACCACGATCGCTTCGCCTTCGGCAACGAGCTTGACGCTGAGTCCACAGGCCTGGGCCAACAGGCGGGTATAATAAGGCTGCACCGAATGGGCGTCGCTCACGGTGAGATGCGGCGAGCTGAGGAGATCGGCGATATTTTGCGGCAGACGGGCATTCAGCCCGCTGGCCGTCACGCGAAAGCCGAACGTCTCGCCTTCGCCAACCGGATCGACCGTCAACACCCCGCCGCGCGGAATGGTCTGCTGCGCGATCACCATCATGTTGAGCAAGAGCTTGACGCGGTTCTTGGGCAACAGCAGGCGCGGCAGGTTCCAGGCGATCGTGGTCTTGCCGTCCTCGATGTGACCGCGCGCCATGTTCTGCGCGTCGCCGAGATCGATCTGGGCGCCAGCCGATCCGGCCGCGCCAAACGCCAGACGGCAGAACTGCAAGCGGGCGGACGCCGTCTTGGCGCTTTTGCGAATCAGGTCGAGCGCGAATTCCCGGTCTTCGGGCTTGGGATTGTCGTCCAGCACCTCAAGCCCGTTGACGATGGCGCCGACCGGGCTGATGAGATCGTGGCACACCCGCGAACAAAGCAGCGCCGCCAGTTCAAGGGCGTCGGGAGCGGGACCGGAAGACGGGGCATCAGACATGAAGCATTCCCTGGAATCGGTGACGACGCTGATAATGCGAATCAAGCTTGCTCTTTGGGCTTGATACACTGCACAAGCGTGCACTGCCACCTGGTAGGCGGCACTAGCCACCGGGACCGGCCCGGCGGCATAACTTAATCGCTGCGAATTGAGACTTTCATGGGCCCACTGACCGGAACTCCAGCCTCAACCGCGCCAATCGACCGTCGTGCTTTGGCCGATCTCATCGCGCCGCTGACCGAGTTGGTCGCGTTGGCCGGATCGGCGATCCTTCAAGTGGATCGCGGTGGGATGCGCATCGATGGCAAGGCCGACGGCTCGCCGGTAACGGAAGCCGACCTTGCGGCCGACCGCATCATCGCCGAGGGCCTCCATCGGCTCGCGGGCGATATACCGGCGCTGTCGGAAGAGCGGGTGACGCGGGCCGGTCCAAGCTGTCCGGAGCTTTTCTTCCTGATCGACCCCTTGGACGGCACCAAGGAGTTCGTCGCCGGCCGTGACGAGTTCACCGTCAATCTTGCTTTGGTGGCGAACGGAACGCCGCTGCTTGGCATTATCGGCGCCCCGGCGCTGGGCCTGATCTGGCGCGGCCTGATCGGCCAGGGAGCCGAGCGGCTTTCGGCCCATAGTGGTATTGGACCTGAGATGGGACCTGCCCAGCCGATCCGTACCCGGCCCTTCCCGCCCGCCGGCCAGCCCTGGACCGCGGCGGTCAGCCGTTCGCACGGCGATGCGGCGACTGAAGCCTTTATTGACGCCCGCCCCGGTGCGATCCGCGAGCGGCTCGGCTCGGCGATCAAATTGGCGAAGGTCGCGGAGGGCGTGGTCGATATCTATCCGCGGCTCGCCCCGACAAGCGAATGGGACATCGCGGCTGGCCACGCAATCGTCACGGCCGCCGGCGGCAAAGTGACGGATGCGATGGGAGGCGACCTGCGTTACGGGCAAGGGTTTGGAAAAGGTACCCGAAACGGCGCGAAGGATTTTATCGTGCCGGCCTTCATCGCTTGGGGCGATCCGACGGCGGCGCGGTGATAGCGCCCGGGTTCTACCCGACGGTCCCCCTCATCCTGAGAGCCGCGTCAGCGGCGTCTCGAAGGATGAGGCCGACGCCGGGGCCTCATGGTTCTCCCGGCAATACGAAGTATCGTCCGGTAGAACCATGAGGGTCTAGCGCGACCGTGACTCTATAGATCTACTGCGCCAGCTGCTCTTCGATCGCTGGCCAGCGCACCCTCGCCTCTTTTAGATAAGGCGCCGGATTGGCAGCGAAGGCGTCACGGGTGTCCTCGCGCCCGAATAAATAAAGGCGATCACCGGCGACGGTCCAGAACAGCGGATTTCCGGCCACCGTCACGCCGCGCGCCAGATCGACCGGGTCATAACCGCCGTATTGGGGGCCATAAATATCCGGATGCGCGATAAAGGAGTCGCGATTGCCCTCATTGGTGAAGCGCCAGACGGCGCCGGATTCCGAAACCTCGAAGTCCGGCAGGCCGACCCTTGGGCGCGCGTCGATGAAATAAGCCAGCGGATCGTACCCCTCGATGGCCAGGCCACTGAAGCGGTTGGTGACCACGCGCTCGGTCGTCGAGGCCAACGCCAACGATCCCAATGCCACCGGGCCGCCCAATCCCGCCAGAAGCCCAAGCGCGATCAAGGCTAAACCGGGCCGAAAGTGAGGTTTGGCGGTCATCCGGTTTGCTTCCTGCCGTTGTAGCGTCATAGTTGAACCGGATAAGATCCGAGTCGGGGACACCAGACGCTCGCGTTCAGCCTTAATTCATGCTGGTCAGCATTAGGTTAAGGACGACGCCCGGATTCGACGCCTAGGGGACTTTTCATGACTTTCGCCGCTCGCTTTGCCGCGATGACGTTGGCAGCGATGACGTTGACCGTGCTGATCGCTGGGGTTGCGCCAGTTTGCGCGCAGCAACCGCCGCCGCCTGGCTCAGAACCGCAACAGGCGCCGCCGACGGATTTGCCGCCGCCGCAACGCCAGCCGAGCCCGAACACTTACGGCCCGGACGAACTGGTGGGGGCCGGTCACAAATTCTTCGGCAACGTCTCGCGGGGGCTGGCTTCCGTCATCGAGCGCGCCGTCAGCCAATGGGGCCTGCCGAACGGCTATGTCCTGGGCGAGGAAGGTTCAGGCGCTTTTGTCGCAGGCCTGCGTTACGGCGAAGGCACGCTCTACACCAAGAACGCCGGCGACCTCAAAGTCTACTGGCAGGGCCCCTCGGTCGGCTTCGACTGGGGCGGCGACGGCGCGCGCACCATGACGCTGGTCTACAACCTGCCGGCGACAGCTGCGATCTATCAGCGCTTCGCCGGAATCGACGGTTCCGCCTACATCATCGGCGGCTTCGGCATGACGGCGCTGACAGCCAACAACATCGTGCTGGTGCCGATCCGCTCCGGCCTTGGTTTGCGGCTTGGCGCCAATATCGGCTACTTGAAATACACCCCGCGCGCGACCTGGAATCCGTTCTGATCTCGCGGGTAGCAATAGTTTCCCGGACTGGAACGCGATCAACGTCAGCGGCGCAACAGGCTGGCCTTTACCCTGCGCGCCGTGGCATTGTTAATTTAGTTTAGTTGTTAGTTATTGGTTGAGTGGAGGCCTCATCGATGATCGAGCCGATCATGTATGTGGCGATCGGTTTTCTGGTCGCGATGTTGCTTGGCCTCACGATCGTGCCGCTGGTGCATAACCGTGCGGTGCGGCTGACGACGCGGCGCATGGAAGCGGCAACGCCGCTGTCGATGGCGGAGATCCAGGCCGACAAGGACCAGTTGCGCGCGGAATTTGCGATGTCGGCGCGGCGGCTGGAGATGAGCGTCGACCAGCTCAAGCACAAGACCACCAGCCAGCTCGCCGAACTCGGCAAGAAGACCGATGCGATCAATCGCATGAAGCTCGAGCTCGGCGAGAAGAACGCGGCGATCTTTGCGCTGGAAGCGCGCGAGAAGGCGGTGAAGGAACAGCTTCGCGCCACCGAGGAGGAATTCGCCGCCAAGACCGAGGCGCTGCGCCAGGCCGAGAAGGCGCTGACCGACAAGCAAGGCGAACTCGCCAGGATCAACAACGAGCTGAGCGACCGCTCGACGATGGCGGAGACCCGCAAGGTCGAACTCGTCGCCGTCCACACCCAGATCGATGCGCTGAAGAATTGCGTTGGCGATGCCGAGAAGGAATTCGCCGCCACGCAAGCTCGCCTCGAACAGGAACGCAACGCCTCGGAGGCCGCAAGCCGCGATCTTTCGGATGCGCGCGGCCGGGTCGAGAATCTGAGCCAGCGGGTCACCGATCTTGATCGCCAGCTGATCCTTCAGGTCAAGGAAGCGGAACTGCTTGGGAATCGCGTCAACGATCTGGAAGGCCGGCTTTCGACGCAAGGCAAGCTGCTCGCCGAGCGCGACTATGAGGTCAACCAGCTTCGCCAGGCCAAGGACGCCGCAGACCGCACCATCAAGGAACTGAGCGACGAACTCACGCTGACCAATTCGGGTTCGTGGCCGGCGCTCGACAAGTTGAAGGCGGAGAAGGCCGCGGTCGAAGAACAGCTTCGAGTGACGCGCGACGAGCGGGCCAAGCTGCAACGCGACGTCAACGCGATTCAGCAGCAGGCGGAAAGCTCCTGGGCCACCGAGCGCATGGAAAACGCGCTGTTGCGCGAACGGATCAACGACATCGCCGCCGAAGTCGCCAAGCTCGCGATGCAGCTTGAAGGACCGAACTCCCCGATCGAGGCCCTGCTCGCGGCCGAGCCCGCCAAGCCCGCCAACGGCGCCGCGTCGCAAGCCGGCCAGCCGGAAGGCGGCGGCACGCTCGCCGAGCGCATCCGCGCGCTGCAAGCCCACGCTTCGCGTGCGAGGCAGGGGGCTTAGAGGGCGAGCCCTCTCTTCTGTCGTCCCCGCTAACGGGTCGCGCGAATGCGCGCCCGATGACAGGCTCAGGCGGAGACCCTTACGCCGCGGCGTTTGTTTTGAAGACCTTGGTTGACGGCTTTGCACGCCAAACGCACCCTGTGGTTATGTATCCCGGCTCAAGGCCGGGACGACAACAGCGGAGTCTCCGCTTGACACCCCTACCCCCCGCTTCGTAAATCGCACCTTCTGGCGTCTCATGAGACGGCCGGGCGCATAGCTCAGCGGGAGAGCGTTCCCTTCACACGGGAGAGGTCCAAGGTTCGATCCCTTGTGCGCCCACCAGGAAACACAATAAAATCAACAACTTGTTTGACAGTCTCCCGCGCGCTGTACCCCGGAAAACTCGGGGTACAGCCGGGGCACAGACTGCCTGATTTGATCGCCCGCTGTCTGCCATCGACCTGCACGTACGAATACGACCAGCGCAGTTGCTATTGAGCCCGGTCGACTCGAAATCGCTGGCGCGGTCGCATCTTCGTCGGGTAAAAGCCCGACCCGCTCTGTTTCCCGCGCCTACGATGGGCAGGTAGCCGACGAGTTGCACTTGCTGCGCGCGATACGCAACGCCTTTGCTCCCGCAAAAGATGACGTTGACCTTCGATATGGAGCCAGTCGAATCCGAGCTGCGTAAGCTCAAGCTACTAACGACGATCGGCGGCGGCAAGATTCCCGCCAATAATAACAATTCACGCCGACGGCAATCTTAGAGCCCCCACAAGGGGTTCTTCGGTTGCTTCCCGCTTGGGATCAGAAACGGCTTTGCCTCGTCCATGAGTTCGTCCTGTCACCAGTTGGCCCATGGCCGAAGCTGAACAACGCAGCCCCTTGGCTCCAGCCCCATTACAGGAACTTCAACGCTACTACGGGCTGCTCCGTCCCTGCCCTGCGTGTCGGTACTCTCGCCCTCGCGATGGGCGCCGCTTGTGGCTTGTCCCTTCACGCCGCCCATAAGTCGAGCGGTGTGACGTAGTGCAGGTTCTCACGTTCCATACGAAAGCCTGGTCGAGCTTCGCGCCGCCTACATGCCGGATGCCGCCCGGGCCGTATCAGGCATCCCCCGAGCTGATCCCGGGGGAAGGGTCATCCCCCGGTTTTGACATCGCCTAATCCGCTTTCGACACTTCATCGACGGTTTGCTTGCGCTCGCCTCTCTCGACCTTGCCATCTGGACTTCCTTGCCCAGACTTGACTGCAACGCTCACCACCACGGCTTTTGGCCGCAGCAGCTTGCAGTGGCTTGGGATCAGCACCTGATTGCCGAACCCGAAGGGCCCTCCTTCATCTCTCGTACAGTTGCGCGTCGCCGTTTGGACCGGCTACGCTCGTGACACACGACCCGAAGCGGAAGCTAGGCCTTCGTACCAAGGGGGGCACGGCGGAACTCCGGGACCCGCTCAAACATCTCGTTTGAGTTCGAGCCATTTTCGAAGCGCCGGGCGATGTGCTTGCTGGGTCAAGTCTTCGGTAGCGCACGGCTTCGACGAAAAGGGCAAGCGCCGATGCGGGTTGGCGGCGGCTTGGATAGTAGAGATGGTAGCCTGAAAATGGCGGACACCAGCTCGCGAGCACACGAACCAGCCGACCACTGTCGAGATCGTCCTGCACCTCGACGTCGGTCATGTGTGCCAACCCGAAGCCGGATCGGGCGGCCTCTAGCATCATGGAAGCGCTGTTCTCACCGTTCTGATTGTAGCCAAGGCTGACCACCGAGCCGATTTGGAGATTGTTTGCAAATGACCCGGTCATCATCGTCTTGCAGTCAGTAGCTCGGCTTGCGCCGTTGTCGCGCACAATCCGATGCCCGCGTCAAGCCCTTGTGGCCAGAAGCCCGCACTCTTCGAAAAATGCACGATCCCGAAACTGGCGCGCGGCTTCGCATGTTTCATTTCGGTGCGGGGAGCAAACTCAGCCCGAGGATAAGGGATAAGTCCGCCCTGGATGCCCCTAAGTTTAATTTTGTGGATGGGTCATGAACTGAGCAAAACAGAACAGCGGTGGAAATTCACTCGCCCCAAAGTGTTCGCCATCTGCCGCCAGCCGGTTGCATCGTTGGTTATTTCGGGGGACGCAATGGTCTTGGTAATGAGCCGGTTGCGCAGGCGCAGCCCTGGACGGCAGTACGATAAAGAACGGCCGAGCGGTCAGGCAATGAAGTGTACCGCCACCACAGTCAAGCGGTTCGGCAGGCGAAAGCTATTCCTGGCGACCTGTTTGCTGCTATCGCCCATTGGAGCCTCTTTCGCACACACGGTCTCGATTGGTTACGAGGTCCTGGGAGGAGGCGTCTTTGATATTTGGTACGGAACATACCACACGGGGGTTCCTTCTACAGAAGGTTCCCTTCAATTGTCCGGACCTTCGATTTCGACGACCGTCGCCTTCACGATGCTTGTCACGATGAAGCCGAGCGGGTTGATCGACGGCACAACAAATTTTTATTCCAATGCGAGCGGAACTGGTCTCACCGGCACACCCGTTCCTATAACCGGCAATGGTGGCTCCTTTAACGGAATGGCTTCGAGCGTATTAACCTGGCAGGGCGTCCAGTTCACGGGAATTACAAAACCAGGAACCTACACTTTTACCTACATTCCGATCGCAAATCCCACGGCAGATTGGGACCCAATCAACAACGCCATTTTGACAGCAACCTTTACGTTATCTGCGCTGACATTGGGTACTACCTTCACTTCGTTGCTCCCGCCGGGGTCGCCGGCCAACGTGCTCAACGTGGCGGGCGCGCTCGACAACTCCGTAGCGAATGGAGGTGCATTGTCGGCCGGGCTCCAGAATCTTTACAATCTATCGCCGGCTCAGCTCCGCGCCGCGATGAGTGCGCTTTCCGGCGAGGCCGCGACCGACAGCGAAAAGGGTTCGTTCGCGCTGATGAATCAGTTTCTCGGCCTCATGCTTGATCCGTTCGTCAATGGACGCGACTGTGGCGGGGGCTTCCAGCGCGACGCTTCGCTAGGTCGGCCCGACTGCGGCCAAGCGATCGGGTTGGCAGCGGATCAGCAGGCAAGCTTTCCGCCCGACATCGCGCTTGCATATGCCTCAGTGCTCAAGACGCCGCCGAATGAGACATCAGATCTACGCTGGTCCGCATGGGGATCGGGTTTCGGGGGCAGCGGCACCACCAACGGCAACGCGGTCGTCGGCTCGAATAATGTCACTGCACGCGACTACGGTTTTGCCAGCGGCATGGATTATCATTTTTCGCCAAATACCCTGGCCGGGTTCGCGCTCGCCGGCAGCGGCACCAACTGGGGCCTGGCGCAGGGTCTCGGCGGCGGCCGAAGCGATGCGTTCCAGGCCGGCGTCTACGGCAAGACCGCGTGGGGCCCGGCCTATCTCGCGGCGGCGCTCGCCTACACCGAAAACTGGTTCACCACCAATCGCGTCGCGCTCGGCGATCAGCTCACCGCAAAGTTCAATGGCGAGAGTTTTGGTGGACGACTGGAGAGCGGTTATCGCTTCATCGTGCCCTCGCGCGCAGACCGCTTCGAGATTTCGCCTTACGTTGCGATCCAGGCGCAATCGTTCCACACCCCAAACTACGGTGAAACCGATCTCGCTGGCGGAGGTCTCGGGCTGAACTTCAACGCGATGAATGGGACGGATACACGAGGTGAACTGGGCGCGCGCTTCGCCGACATGAATGCCGTCTACGGTATGCCGCTGATCTTGCGTGCAAAACTCGCATGGGCCCATGACTGGGTCGACAATCCCGCGCTGAACGCCGCCTTTCAAACGCTGCCGGCGTCGAGCTTTATCGTCAGCGGTGCGCCAATTCCGTCCGACTCTGCACTTGTCTCCGCCGGGGCCGAGCTGCGCATCAATACGCGCTGGTCGGCAATTGCCAAATTCGATGGCGAGTTTGCCAGAAACGCGCAGACCTACGCCGGTACGGGAACGGTGCGGTATACGTGGTGAGGGACGCGCCCATTTGATTGGACGAAGAAGCCGCGCTCGCCAAGGCAGTGATCGAATAGGCGTGCCGATATTGCCTGTTGTGCAGATGTTATGAGGCGGACGAAGCCTGCCCCAATCTTCCCGCACTCTCCTTTCGAAGGAGACGACGAAATTGGACCAGAAAACTCAACGCTTTCTGCGAACCTCTGAACTGCGCTTTGGAACTGAGCAAGAACACATCTGGCTTCTGGCGATCAAGTTTATGGATTGGGAGCAGCCGAGCCTGTATCGAATAGATGGCGGGAACACCGACAAGCTAATCGCGACGCTTGCCGCAGCCCGGGACCGTTGGGCAAGGTGAGCGGTGCACTTTCCGGCTATTAGGCTCTGCTATGAGGTAGGAGCCTGGATTATCCAGCAGATGAAGATTGTAAGATTATACAGAGCTTCGGAGGAGTTGCGGATCGCCAGCGGAAGGAATTCTGGTTATGTCATTTTGCAGGTTTTTCGCGATTGAAGCCTACTCCCCTGCGGCGATCGCGAAACGACGTGGGGGCCTCCACAGTAGGGGGCCGTAGTCACGACCACGGACCCGCATTACGACCACCTGTCGCATGACGAAATTCGCAAAACCCTTCCAGCTCTTGGGAAGGATTCTGCGCATCTCCTCGAGGCCCTCCATCTCGGTGGGATGGGGGCCTTGCGGAAGGAAAAATTCAATATCCATTTCTACTCCGCGTTGTCTTTAGACCAGTCTACAAGGTGACCTCCCAATTCGCCCCATGTGTTTCAGCCACACGATGGGCCACACCTCGCGGTAGCCCGGGCCGAAAACGGAAGAACAGCGCGCGCGGGCGCCAAAGTGGAAGATCTAGAACGATAAAGCGCTTCGCATAGGGTGCTGTAGATCGCGACCGAATTGGTCTCCGTGGAGCTCCCGAACCGCAGTGGTTCGTGGTATCGGGGGTCATGCAGTTTCACCGCTATATGGCCACCGACGCGTTCGCGCGCGAGCTGGATGCCCTTCACGCTTTCCATGGCCGGAGCGTGGGGGCGGCCTTGCTGGAATACCTCGAAGAGCAAGGTCTGCTCTTCCCGCGGCTTCGCATCCGCTATCCCGACCCCGTAGCGCGCCGATTTTGGTTGACGCAAT
>CAVVZW010000132.1:0-4242 GCA_963752265.1 uncultured Alphaproteobacteria bacterium | reverse complement strand
CGTCGGTGCCGGGGCCGATCACGATGGTCACACCGGGCTGGATATCGGGATTGCCGGCCTTGCCAATGGCCGAAATCATTCCCTCCTTGATCGCAACGTCGGCTTTCACGATGCCCCAGTGATCGACGATCAGCGCATTGGTAATGACGGTGTCGGCCGCGCCCTGCTTGTTGGTCACTTGCGACTGGCCCATGCCGTCGCGGATCACCTTGCCGCCGCCGAACTTCACCTCCTCGCCATAGGTCGTGAAATCCTTCTCGACCTCGATGATCAGATCGGTGTCGGCGAGCCGCACCCTGTCGCCGGTGGTCGGGCCGAACATGTCGGCATAGACGGAACGTTTGATTTTCACGGACATGACTTCACTCCGACCGGCTTGCCCAAACTCACAATTTACCCATGACTTCGCCGCGAAAGCCGTAGACGACGCGCTTTCCGGCGAGCGCGACGAGATGTACCTCGCGGGTTTGTCCCGGCTCGAATTGCACGGCGGTGCCGGCAGCGATATCGAGCCGCATGCCGCGCGCTTTTTTTCGATCGAATTTCAACGCGGGATTGGTTTCGAAGAAATGATAGTGCGAGCCGACCTGAATCGGACGATCACCGGTATTCGCGACCGTCAGCGTTGCCGTCTTCCGGCCGGCATTGAGCTCAATGTCGCCGTCCTTGATGAAGAGTTCGCCGGGGATCATCTGGGGCTCCTATCTGATCGGCTCGTGCACGGTGACAAGCTTGGTGCCATCTGGAAACGTCGCTTCCACCTGAATGTCATGGATCATCTCGGCGATGCCATCCATCACCTGCGCGCGGGTGATCACATGAGCGCCGGCTTGCATCAGCTCGGCCACCGTGCGGCCGTCGCGCGCACCTTCGACGATGAAATCCGAGATGATGGCAATGGCCTCGGGGTGATTCAGCTTGACGCCGCGTTCGAGACGGCGGCGCGCCACCATGGCCGCCATTGAAATCAGAAGCTTGTCCTTTTCGCGCGGAGAGAGATTCATGCGAGCACTCTGGTGTTAAGGAGTTCGATCTTTCTTTTGAGCACGATCTTTTCCGAAAACCGGTACCCGCTTTTCGGGATCATGCTCAGTTAAGCCATAGCCGCGGCAATGCCGAAACGCTGGCCCGGCCCAGCACCGCCATCATATCGGCGCGGAGCCGAGCCGCATCTTGGGCACAGAAGCGGACCATTGCAAATCCATTCCATGCGGAGATACCGACTTCGCCGCCGAAGGTTTCCGACAGTTCACGAATACGCTCGACCAGTGCCTCGTCGCCGGGCACGATCAGCGCGGTGCCGATCGCAACGCCGCCTTTGGCGATCGCGGGACTCGCAAGCTTTCCGCCGATATCGCCATCGAGCCGAATGTTCTCGGCAAACACCAGCCGGCCGCCGCGGGAGAGCCGCCAATGGTCGGCAAATTCCCCGGCCTGAATTCGCTCGCCCATGGCGGTGCGGCCAAACACCACGATTTCGCAGAGCAGGAGCGAGGCGCTTTCGGACAAGTCGATCTTGAAGCGGCGCCGTATCCGCGCCCGGTCGAACAGGATGGTCTCCTGCGGCAACCACGACAGATGCGAGCGGCCCTCGGCTTTAAGCCGGATATTCAACTCCGCCGACGGGCCATCCGCGCGGTAGATTTTCTCCGCCGCCGCCGTCGTCACGGTCAGCCGCGTGTCGTTTCCGCTCGCAATGTCGATATCGAAACGATCGCCGCCGGCAATACCGCCCGCGGTATTCACCAATACCGCCGAAAGACCGCCGTCTTCCGGCGACGGGAAACGCACCCGCAGCGATCCGGCTTCGTGCAACTCGCGGCGGCGCGTCACCCCGTCGATGCCGGCCACATCGAAACGCACTACGCCCCTGGCGCGGTTGGCGGCGAAGTCAGCCGCACTCTGACGTGTGGTATCGGTCTGCATCCGCCGCTGCCCTCGCCGCCCGCAAAATCTGTTACAGGGCCATCTGGCGGCTGATTTCGCTCGGATCGAGATTGGCTCGATCGCAAGCATATTTCACGGCGCCCCGGTCCATGACCGCGAAATTGTCGCCGAGCTCGCAGGCAAAGTCGAGATATTGCTCGACGAGCACGATCGCGATGTTGCCGAGGCTGCGAAGATAAGTGATTGCGCGCCCGATATCCTTGATGATCGAGGGCTGGATGCCTTCGGTCGGCTCGTCGAGCAGCAGCAATTTCGGCCGCATCACCAGCGCCCGCCCGATTGCGAGTTGCTGTTGTTGTCCGCCGGAAAGATCACCGCCGCGGCGGCCAAGCATCGATTGCAGCACCGGAAACAACGAAAAGACGTCGTCGGGGATGTTGCGGTCCTGACGCTTCAAGGGACCAAAGCCGGTCTTGAGGTTCTCCTCAACCGTCAGCAGCGGAAAAATCTCGCGCCCCTGAGGCACGAAGCCGATGCCTTTGCGCGCTCGTTCATAAGGCTTGAGGCCGGAAATATCCCTGCCATCGAAGACGATCGACCCGGCGGAAATCGGATATTGCCCGACCATCGCGCGCAACAGGCTGGTCTTGCCGACGCCGTTGCGCCCCAACACACACGTCACCTTGCCGGGCTCGGCCGAAATCGAGACGCCGCGCAACGCCTGCGCCGCGCCGTAATAAAGGCTGATGTTGTCGACCTTCAGCATCGATCAGCGCCCCAAATACACTTCGACGACCCGCTCATTCGCCGACACCTGGTCAATCGTACCTTCGGCCAGCACCGTGCCTTCATGCAGACATGTCACCTTGACGCCGAGTTCGCGAACGAAGGTCATGTCGTGCTCGACGACCATCACGGTCTTGTCCTTGTTGATTTCCTTCAAGAGCTCGGCCGTCTGATGCGTCTCGACATCGGTCATGCCCGCGACAGGCTCGTCCACCAATAACAACTTCGGGTCTTGCGCCAGCAGCATTCCGATCTCGAGCCACTGCTTCTGGCCGTGCGACAGGCTTCCCGCCAGCCGGTCGCGCGCGTCCTTCAGGCGGATGGTTTCAAGCACGCGCTCGATACGCTCGGCCTCGGCATTGCTGCCGCGCCAGAACAGCGTGCCCTTGACGCTGTGATCGACGTTGAGCGCCAGCAGTAAATTATCCTCGATGGTTTGGCTTTCGAACACCGTCGGCTTCTGGAATTTGCGGCCGATTCCGAGTTCGGCGATGCGCGTCTCATCTAATCTGGTGAGGTCAGTTACACCGTCGAACAAAACGACGCCCTCGTCCGGCTTGGTCTTGCCGGTGATGATATCCATCATCGTCGTCTTGCCCGCGCCATTCGGGCCGATAATCGCGCGCATTTCGCCGGGCTCAAGCGCCAGCGACAGGTTGTTGATGGCGTGAAAGCCGTCGAACGAGACGTGCACGCCGTCAAGATAAAGCAGCGCGGAAGTGGCTCGGGTATCCATCACGTTCATCGCCGTCACTCCGCCATATGGGGTTCGCTGACGCCGTCTTCGCGCGCCGCACTCTCAGCGTTCACCGCCGAACGCTTCGCTTTCAACGGCCCCCACCATGCGTTGAAGGCGCCGACGATGCCCTTCGGCAGGAGCAGCGTCACCAGGATGAACATGGCGCCGAGCATAAACAGCCAATAGGGCGCAAGCGGCCCCGACGTGAAGTAGGTCTTGGCGTAATTGACGACGACGGCGCCGAGCGCAGCACCAATCAGCGTGCCGCGGCCACCGACGGCGACCCAGATCACGGCCTCGATGGAGTTGCCTGGCGCGAATTCCGACGGATTGATGATGCCAACCTGCGGTACGTAGAGCGCGCCAGCGACGCCAGCCATACAGGCCGACAGCGTGAACACGAACAGTTTGTAGGATTCGACGCGGTAGCCGAGAAACCGCGTGCGGGATTCGGCATCGCGCACCGCTATCAGCACCTTGCCCAGCTTGGACGTCACGACCGCCCGGCAAATCAGGAACGCGACCCCGACCGCGAGGCAACTCAATGCGAGCAGGGCGCCACGGGTGCCGTCCGCCTGCACGTTGAAGCCGAGGATATCCTTGAAATCGGTCAGACCGTTATTGCCGCCGAACCCAAAGTCGTTGCGAAAGAAGGCAAGCAGCAAGGCATAGGTCATCGCCTGCGTGATGATCGAGAGATAAACGCCGGTCACGCGCGAGCGGAACGCCAGCCATCCGAAACAGAAAGCGAGCAGTCCTGGCACCAGAAAGACCATCAACGCCGCGAACCAGAAACTATCGAAGCCGTACCAGTACCAGGGCAGCTTCGG
>CAVVZW010000131.1:0-8873 GCA_963752265.1 uncultured Alphaproteobacteria bacterium | reverse complement strand
TTCCCGAACAACTCGCTTTGATGCCGTTCAAGGCCGGCGATCTCGGCGGCTTCAAGAATGTTCGCGCGCTCGGGGCAACCGGCGCGCTGCTTCTTGCCGATGGCGACGAGACCACCGGCTTCGAAGCCGCGCCCTTCATGGTGATCGGCCTGATGCCGTCGGCGCCTGCACAACCCGACGATCGCGCCCGTTTTGCCGAGCAGGCCGCACGTGCCATTCCGGGAATGCACTCAGGGCGCATCACGATGTCCGAGCCGGTCCGCATCGACGGCATGGCCGGGTATGAGACGCGTATCGATGCCACCAGCGGCCGGGACGATACGCCGGTCACGTTGGTGCAGTGGCTGCGCTTCGGCAACCAGGGTTCGATGCGGATCATCGGCAGTGCGCCACGCGATCAATGGGAAAAGGCCTTTCCGCGTTTTCGCGCGGTCCGGGATGGGATTGAGCCGCGCTGAGATTAAGGTATCCGGTGGCGCGGCCGCCCGGCCTGTCGCTGCTTTGACCTTCCGCCGCCAACCTGATTTGCTAACGTCATCTGCTGGCAAAGGGAGATGCGACATGCTGAACCGAAGACAGACACTCGCAACGTTGGGCACACTCACGGTGACTGCAATCACCACAAAACCGATCTGGGCGGCGGGACCGATCAAGATTGACGATGCGTCCGCGCTGCTCGTCATCGACGTGCAAAACTGTTTCCTTCCGGGCGGCAGCCTCGCCGTGAAGGAAGGCGATCAGGTCGTGCCTGTGATCAACAAACTCGCCAAGGGTTTCACCAATGTCGTGATGACGCAGGACTGGCATACCCCCGGCCATATTTCTTTTGCGTCGTCCCACGCCGGCAAGAAACCGTTCGAGACCGTCGATCTTGCTTACGGAAAGCAGGTGTTGTGGCCCGATCACTGCGTCCAGGGCACCGACGGCGCCTCACTGTCGAAGGATCTCGCGATCCCGCAGGCCGAGCTCATCGTCCGCAAGGGCTATCACAAGGACACCGACAGCTACTCGGCCTTCACCGAGGCCGATGGCAAGACGACGACGGGGCTCGCCGCATGGCTCAAGGCACGCAAGCTGCAGAAACTGTTCATCGCAGGCCTCGCCACCGATTTCTGCGTGGCGTGGACGGCGACGGATGCGCGCAAGGCCGGCTTTGATGCCTATGTGATCGAGGATGCCTGCCGCGGCATCGATACCCAGGGTTCGCTCGCCAAGGCTTGGGCGGATATGGCCAAAGCCGGCGTCAAGCGAATCCAGTCCAGCGATATCGCGGTGTCGTAACGGCGTCTGCCCCTCATCCTGAGGAGCGCGTATTGGCGCGCGTCTCGAAGGATGAGGCCCTCATTGTTGGCCTCATGGTTCGAGACGGCGCATAACGCGCCTCCTCACCATGAGGGTTGAGAGCCCTGACGGATCCCGAGTCAATGCCTGCTGTGCGCTACTGGTGTTCGGCAGGCGCCGTCTTCGCGCCGCCCTTGGAAACACCGACCAAAGCAGGGCGCAACACGCGATCCCCGATCATGAAGCCGGCCTGAACCACCTGCACCACCGTCTCCGTGGGCATTCGGCGCCCGAACGGATTCATCACGTCAAATCATTGCAAAGTACTTGCATGCGGAAATAGTTCGGACTATAATCGGGGTATGGCCAGTCCCTCATTTTCAGCCGTGATGCATCTCCTGCGGGCTCATGCCCGGCTTGAGGAACGATTCGCCGGCGAGCTCGGCGCCGTGCACGGACTTGCGCTCAAGGAAGCGTTGCTCTTGATGCATCTGGAAAGCGCGTCCCGGGCCCGCCTGAGCCGGATCGACCTGGCAAAGCGGCTGAATACCAGCCCTTCGACGATCACGCGCATGACCATCCCGCTTGAGAAGTTGGGACTGGTAGGCCGGGAGGCCGACCCCCGCGACGCACGGCTCGCCTACGTCGTTCTCACCGAACCTGGCCATGTGCTCGTCACCAACGCCCGGGCCACCCTTGAGCGATTATCCACCGAGGTGTTTCGCGATCGATGGACCAAGCAGGAGATCGCAGCGCTCGCCGAATTCCTGAGCCGAATGACCGCCGGCCAGCCCGGCGATTTATCCAAATGAGTAAGCGCCGATGTCGCAACCAGGACCTACGATCCACCTCGTTTGCGGCGCGACCGGCGCGGGCAAAACAACCTATGCCCAGGCGCTGAGCCAACAGCTCGGCGCCATCACCTTTTCTATCGACGAGTGGATGGTGACGCTCTTCGCGCCAGATATGCCGCAGCCACTCGATTGGGCATGGATCAGCAAACGCGTGGCGCGATGCGAAAGCCAGATTGCGGCGACGGCTTTTCAGCTCGGCCGAATGGGTATCTCCTCGATACTCGATCTTGGGCTGCTTCGGGCCGATCATCGGCAGCGCGTTGCCGAGACCGCTCTCGCCGCGGGACAGACGGTTCAACTGCATTTCATCGACGTTGAAGCGAGCGAACGCTGGCGGCGGGTGAGCGCGCGCAACACGGAGAAGGGCGAGACCTTCCGTCTGACGGTCACCCGCGAGATGTTCGATTTCGTCGAAACTATCTGGCAGCCGCCAGGCACCGGCGAGATGGCGGCTTTCGAAGGAGTCCACGTTGGAACGGCCTAGTGACGTGGATCAGCTCTGTTCGGCCGGGGCCGTCTTCGCGCCGCCCTTGGAAACACCGACCAAAGCGGGCCGCAACACGCGATCCCCGATCATGAAGCCGGCCTGAACCACCTGCACCACCGTGCCTGACGGCACGGAAGCATCCGGAACTTCGTACATCGCCTGCTGGAAATTCGGATTGAATTTCTCGCCTTGCGGATCGAATTTCTTGACGCCGTTTTTCTCCAGCGTATTGAGCAGCGCGCGTTCGGTCAGCTCGACGCCTTCGATCAAGGTCTTCAGCATGGGGTCGGCCAATTCCCGCGTCTCCACCGGAACCGCATCGAGCGCGCGCTGAAGGCTGTCGGCGATGTCGAGCACGTCGCGGGCGAAGCCGGTAATTCCGTAGACCTTGGAATTGGCGACTTCGCGCCGGGTGCGCTGACGCAGATTCTCCATCTCCGCCAGCGTGCGAAGGGTCTTGTCGCGCGCCTCGGCCAGTTCCTTGGCGAGCACTTCCACCGATCCCGGTTCGGGATCGTCAGGCATGATGTAGGGCTTGGAAACCACGGGCTCGGCTCCTTGCTCCGGACTGGCCGAATTGTCGTTCTGCCCGGCGGGATCGGTCATGCGGCTACCTTCTTGAAAATTGTCTCTTGGGTTTGTCAGGTCGGATTGCTGGGGCGGATATCGTGCTTTAGGCGCCGAAAATCAAGCGTCCTGCTACCCGCCCAGGATGCGGCTGACAATCCGGGCCGCATAATCCACCGTCGGGATCACGCGCGCATAGTTAAGCCGGGTCGGTCCTATGACCCCGAGGACGCCGACGATTTTGCCCGCGCCGTCCCGGTAGGGCGCAATGATGGTGGAAGAACCCGATAGCGAAAACAGCTTGTTCTCCGACCCGATGAAAATCCTCACCCCCTCGGCGCTCTCAGCCCGGCCGAGCAGATCGATGACGCCGCGTTTGGTTTCGAGATCGTCGAACAGCAGACGGACGCGTTCGAGATCTTCCAGCGCATGGAGGTCTTCGAGCAGATTGGCGTGACCGCGCACGATCAATTGCCGATCCTCGTTTTCGCCTCCGGACCAGCTTGCTATCCCCGCCGCAATCACCTTCTGCGTCAATTGATCGAGTTCGGCGCGGCCCTGCGCCAGCGCGGTTTCAAGTTCGAGGCGCGATTCCGCCAGCGTCCGCCCCCTGATCCGCGCATTGAGGAAGTTGGTCGCTTCCGTCAACGCCGAGGACGGAACGCCCGGCGGCAAGCTCAGCACGCGATTTTCAACCTGGCCGTCTTCGCTGACCAGCACCACCAGCGCCCGCTCCGGCTCCAGTCGGACGAATTCGATGTGCTTCAGGCGCGAGTTGGATTTACCGGTCAAAACCACCGAAGCCGCGCGCGTGAGGCCGGAAAGCCGGGTCAGTGCTTCACCCAACGCCGCCTCGACCGATTGCGCCTTGCCGACAGAGGCAAGCTGGCTCTGGATCGATTGCCGTTCGGCTTCGGTGAGATCGCCGACCTGCATCAGGGCATCGACAAAGAACCTGAGGCCGATTTCGGTCGGCAGCCGTCCCGCCGAGGTATGCGGCGCATAGATCAACCCGAGCGCCTCGAGATCGGCCATCACGTTGCGGACCGAGGCCGGCGACAACGGAACCGCGATCAGGCGCGAAATATTGCGCGAGCCAACGGGTTCACCGGTCGCCAGATAGCTCTCGACAATCTGGCGAAAGATTTCCCGCGACCGCTCGTTAAGCTGGGCAAGCCCGGTAGGCGACGAAATCAGGCCAATCGGTTCGTGGTGAGCCAAAAATCAAACTCCCGACGTTTGAACTCCGATTTTGTCCTCATGGGAGGTCAGTGACAAGCACGCAATGATCGCCAAACAAAGGCCAAAGCCCTTGTAAGCCCCTTGCCGCTGCCCTCTCCCCCTCCTACAAGCACGCCGAACGCGTCTCAAACGCATCTATTGGTTAAAATTGGAGGTTTTCATGCGGCCAAGCCGCCGTGCGCCGGATGAACTGCGCGCCGTGTCGCTGGAACGCGGCGTGGTCAAATATGCCGAGGGGTCTTGCCTCGTGAAGTTCGGCGACACCCATGTTCTGGTGACGGCGACGCTGGAAGAGCGCCTGCCGCCCTGGCTCAAGGGTCAGGGCCGCGGCTGGGTGACGGCCGAATACGGCATGCTGCCGCGGGCGACCCTGGAGCGCACCCGGCGGGAAGCTTCCAGCGGCAAACAAAGCGGCCGCACCGTTGAAATCCAGCGGCTGATCGGCCGCAGCTTGCGCGCAACGCTCGACCTGGAGGCGCTCGGCGAACGCCAGATCACGGTCGATTGCGACGTGCTGCAGGCCGATGGCGGCACGCGGACGGCCTCGATCACCGGCGCCTGGGTCGCGCTCGCCGACTGCATCTCGTGGATGAAAGCCCGCAATATGATCAAGGCCAACGTGCTGCGCGACCATGTCGCCGCGATCTCCTGCGGCATCTACAACGGTACGCCGGTGCTTGACCTCGATTACGCCGAGGATTCAAACGCCGATACCGACGCCAATTTCGTCATGACCGGCGACGGCCGCATCGTCGAGGTGCAGGGCACGGCGGAGAAGACGCCGTTCTCGCAAGCCGAGTTCCTGGCGCTGATGGCGCTGGCGCAGAAGGGCGTTTCCAAACTTGTGGACTTGCAGAAGATGGCGGTGGGGTAAGGCATGCCCCGTCGCATCACCGGTCAGCTTGTGATCGCGACCCACAATCCCGGCAAGCTCGCCGAGATGCGCGAATTGCTGTCGCCCTATGGTATCGAAGTGAAGTCCGCAACCGACCTCGGCCTCGCCGAGCCCGATGAAACCGGCGATAGTTTTGCCGCCAATGCGAAGATCAAGGCGGTAGCCGCTGCGGCGGTAGCGAACCTTCCTGCCTTTGCCGACGACTCCGGCCTCGTCGTCGAAGCGCTGGATGGCGCGCCCGGAATCTATTCAGCGCGCTGGGCCGGACCATCCAAGGATTTCAATGCCGCGATGAGCCGGATCGAGCGGCTGCTCGAAGAGCGCGGCGCGACTGAGCCTTCGAAGCGAAGTGCGCACTTCGTCTCCGCGCTGTGCGTGGCCTGGCCCGATGGCCATGTCGAAGAAGTCGAGGCGCGCGTCGATGGCGTATTGGTGTGGCCGCCACGCGGCGCGGCCGGCTTCGGCTACGATCCGATGTTCCTGCCCGACGGCCACGACCGCACCTTCGGCGAGATGAGTTCGATCGAAAAACACGGCCTGCCGCCGCTCGGCAAAGGGCTCTCTCACCGGGCGCGCGCCTTCGTCAAACTGGCGGAGCGCTGCCTGTGAGTGGCACCGACGCGGCAAGCCCCGACCCTGGCCCTCCCCTGCAAGCGGGGGAGGGAAAAGACAGAGAAGCTTTCGGCGTCTACGTGCACTGGCCGTTTTGCCTGTCGAAATGCCCCTATTGCGATTTCAACAGCCATGTCCGGCATGCCGCGATCGACGAGGATCGTTTTGCGCGGGCGTTTCTTCGCGAGATCGAAACCACGGCGGCGCGCACAGGCCACCGCGAGGTCACGTCGATCTTTCTCGGCGGCGGTACGCCGTCGCTGATGCGGCCACAGACCGTCGGCGCCATTCTGGACGCGATCGGCAAGCACTGGCGCGTAGCCTCCGATGCCGAAGTGACGCTGGAAGCCAATCCCACGAGCGTCGAGGCCACGCGTTTTGCGGGTTATCGCACCGCCGGCGTCAACCGCGTGTCGCTCGGCGTGCAGGCGCTGGACGATGCATCATTGAAGATGCTCGGGCGGCTGCATAGCGCGCGTGAGGCGCTGGATGCGGTCGCAATCGCACGCCGTTCGTTCGACCGCTATTCCTTCGATTTGATCTACGCCCGTCCTGACCAGACGGCGGAAGCGTGGACCAATGAATTGAAGCTTGCGATCGCGGAAGCGGCCGAGCACCTCTCGCTCTATCAGTTGACGATCGAAGAAGGCACGCCGTTTTTCGGCCTGCATGCGGCCGGCAAACTCAAGACGCCAGATGAAATCATTGGCGCGCACGCTCTACGACGTGACGCAGGAAGTGTGCGACATCCACGGCTTGAGCGCCTACGAAATCTCCAACCACGCGCGGTCAGGCGCCGAGTGCCGGCACAATCTTGTCTACTGGCGCGCCCATGAATATGCCGGGATCGGTCCCGGCGCGCATGGCCGTCTGGATATGGATGGCTCAAGGCACGCGACTTCGACAGAAAAACGCCCCGAAGCGTGGCTGATGCGTGTTGAGGCCAACGGCCATGGCACCGTCGTCGACGATCTTCTCAACAGCGAGGAACGCGCCGACGAATTTCTCCTGATGGGGCTGCGGCTCGCGGAAGGAATCGATCCCCGCCGCTATCAGGCTTTATCCGGCCGGCCGCTCGATCCCCGCCGCATCGCGCTGCTGCGCGAGGAAGGCGCCATTGTCGTGGACGACGACGGAAGGTTACGCGTGACCCAGGCGGGCTTCCCGGTGCTGGATGCCGTGGTGGCGGATCTGGCGGCGTAGCTCTCCTCCAGGAAGAGATTACGCCCCAAAGCTTCTCGGCGACCCCGCAATCGGCGTCGGACCGCCGGTGGCGACCTTCATGACGGCAAGGCCGCGTTCGTTGATGCCTTCGGCGCGGAAGCGAAACAGGCCGTCAATACCAGCAAAGCCGGACGCGTTCAGTAGCACTTCGGAGGTGAAGCGCTTGCCGCCGCCTTGCGAGCGCGACAGCGCGGCGACGAGCGCCACCGCATCATAGGCGAGCGTCGCGGTTCGTACCGGATCGGCGCCGTATTTGGTGCGATAGCGGGCGGAGAAAGCACGAAATCCCGCCGGATCGGGCGCCGCGTAGAGCCCGCCCTGCATGTTGGGGCTCGCGAACACGCGCGGATTGTCCCACAGGCCGGTGCCGAGCAATTGCACGTTTTTCAGATTGGCGCCGGCTGCGACCAGCCCATCCGCCACCGCCACCACCGCATCACCATCGTCGGCCAGCAGCAACGAATCGGCTTGCGCCAGCGCGGCCACGACGTTACGCGCGGCCCCGGCGCGATCGGCGCCGTATTTCTCGAAAGCGACGACGCGGCCGCCGCGCTTCGGCACCGCCTGCTTGAACGCGGCCTCGACCACGTTGCCATAGGCGTTGTCGGGCAGCATCGCGATGAAGGAGCGTTTGCCGGTAGCCGCCGCATAGTCGACGATTCGATTGACGTCTGATTCCGGCAGGAAAGAAAGCAGGTAGACGCCGCGGCTCGCCACACTCGAATCGGTCGAGAACGCGATCACGGAAATGTTCCGCGACCGCGCCACTTGGGCTACCGGCGGCACGGAGGCGGCAAACAGCGGTCCCAAAATGATCTCCGCACCTTCATCGACCGCCTGCTGGGCGGATTGCTGCGCCCCTTGCGGCGACCCGGCGTCGTCCTTGATCAGAAGCTGAAGGTTGGGATTGAGGAATTCCGCCAGCGCCATTTCGGAAGCGTTCTTCATCGACTGCGCCGCAACGGCTGCGTTGCCGCCGGCCGACAGCGGCAGGATCAGCGCGACCTTGACCTGGCCATTGCCGACCGCAACCGGTTGTACCGGCGCGCCTGCAGGCCCTGAAGGCGCCGGCGCCGACGACGAGTTGTTGAAAGGATTGGGAACCGAAAAATTGCTGATGCTCTGCTGGACACCAGCACAAGCGCCAAGCAGCGGCGCGCCCAGAATGAGCCCAAGCGCCGTCCGCCGGGTTGCCAGTGAGTTCGGAAAGTTGGACTCTCCGGCTCCGGAGGTCTCCGTTCCAGGCTTCTCAGGCGAAATTTTCGGATCGAACGCACCCACCGTTACATCTCTCTCTTGTCCCGCCCGCTTAAGGCCAGGACTTTGCCATCAGGAAGGGTGGATTCAGGCATATTGTCGGCGAATAGTTAACCAAAACAAAAGGATTTTGGCGTTCCCGGGTCTGGATCGGTTGCAGGTTCACCCCTTCGCCACGCGAAAGAAGCCTGCTTTTCCTCAACCCACCCTGGTTCGAACCCCTCGGCCCGCGGTTCGCACTCTTCCTCACCGTGATCTACAATACCATTATGCGCCCGAAAGCCGTTTCCACCAATACGCCTGACGTCTCAGAGCCGCCCGCCACGCGGACCTATGCCATCGGCGGCCAAACGCTGGCCGCGCCAAAAGCGCCGGGCGGCCTTTATCTCGTGGCGACCCCGATCGGCAACCTCGGCGATATCACGTTGCGGGCATTGGAAACGCTGGCCGGCGT
>CAVVZW010000130.1:0-3688 GCA_963752265.1 uncultured Alphaproteobacteria bacterium | reverse complement strand
CACGACGTCGGCGCCGCCACGAAGCGCTTCCATCATTGGACCTGCGCCGAGATAGGCATTAGCGGAAATCAGGCGATTGCCGAGCTGGCCAATTCTGCCCGCGAATTCCATGATTCCGAGGTCGAGCTCCTTGCAGGCCTCAAGGACGTCGTCGCCGACGACAGCTGCGACCTTCAGCGAAGGCAATCCGATCGATCGGGCGATGGCGGCGGTCTTGCGGGCGGCGGCGAGCGGATTGGCCGCCCCCATATTGGTGACGATCTTGATGCCTTTAGAGGCACAGACCGGCAACACCGCGCGCATCCGCTCCTCGAGCAGCGGGTCGTAGCCAGCTTCGGGATTCTTCAGGCGCGCCTGCTGGGCCAGCGCCACGGTGCGCTCGCCCAGACATTCGAACACCAGATACTGGATGTCGCCCTTTTCGGCGAGTTCAACCGCAGGCTCGATGCGATCGCCCGAATAGCCCGCGCCTGACCCGATCCGAATCGTTCGCATTACTTCAGTCCGAAATACGCCCGTCGCAGCGCCTCATTGTCCGTCATCTCGGCCACCGTTCCGGAGAAGCGGATTCGGCCACCTTCGAGCACGAACACCCGGGTCGCGACCTCAAGGAAACCGATATTCTGCTCGGCAATCAGCAAAGCAAGCCCTCTTCCGCGCAGATCGCTCAGGATCCGGATCACTTCCTTGACGAACAGTGGTGACAAACCGGCCGACGGTTCATCCATCACCAGAAGCCGAGGTTCGGCCGCCAAGGCCTTGGCGATACCAAGCATTTTTCGCTGACCGCCGGAAAGGCTGGATGCGGGCGCGCGCCGCTTGTCGCGCAGGACCGGAAAGGTGTCGTAGAGATCGTCGATCTTCGGATTGGGATGGCCAAGCGCCTGCGCGCCGATGCGGATATTTTCCTCAATCGACAGGTCGGGAAAAACCGCCAGTTCCGACATATAGGTCATGCCGAGCCGCATCCGCGCGCTGGAGCGCATCCGCGTCACATCTTCGCCGGCCAGCTTGATACTACCGTTCCGCGCCTCGATCAGTCCTACCAGCGATTTGAGGAAGGTGGTCTTGCCAGCCCCATTGGTACCTAACAGCAACACGGTTTCACCGGCGCGGACGTCGAGATCGACACCCCATAGCACCTGCATCGTGCCGTAGCCGGCATCGACACCCTGGGCCGTCATCAAAGGCGCGGCGGCTTCAGGCGGCATGCTCGCCTCCCAGGAACACCTCGATCACCTGCGGAACCTTGACCGCAACCGCGAGCTTGCCCTCGAAAATCTCCTTGCCGGCGTTCATGACGATGACGCGGTCGGTGATGTGCTCGATGAAGCCCATGAGGTGCTCGACCACGATGATCGCCATGCCCCCCTTGGCCAACGCCTTGATGCGCTCGGCGATCCAGTCGAGCTCCGCCGGGTTGAGGCCGGCCGCGAGTTCGTCGAGCAGCAACAGTCGCGGGCGGGTGGCGAGCGCGCGGGCAAGGTCGAGCATCTTTTGCTGGGCATTGTTGAGATCGGCGGCCGGCCGGTCGGCCACTTCAGTGAGGCGGTATTCCTCCAGCAGATCGGCCAAGGCTGGCGGAGCCGTTGCGGCGCCACCATAGGCCAAGGCAACCTCGACATTCTGCCGCACCGTCAGCGACAAAAAGGGCTTTGGGATCTGGAAGGTGCGATTGATGCCGGAATGGACCAGCCTGTGCGACGCCACCCGTCCAATCGAGGCACCGTCCAACACGAGCTTCCCGCCATCAGGCGCATAAAGGCCGGAGATGACGTTGATCGCCGTAGTCTTGCCGGAGCCGTTGGGGCCCACCAGCCCCAGGATCTCGCCGGCAGATACGTGGAAACTCAAGCCGTCCAGCGCGTGAAAACCGCCGAAACGTTTCACGAGTTTGGAGACCGTCAGTAGCGGCGTGCTCTCAGGGGACATTCCAGCCCCTGCGCGTTGCGAGCGACACCAGCCCTGCGGGAAGAAACAGCACAAGACCCATGATCAGCAGGCCATAGATCAACTGGAAATATTGCGGCGTGGTGAAGCCGATCAGGTTGTAGATGCCATACAGGATGATGACGCCGATGATCGGGCCCGAGATCGAGGCCACACCGCCGAACAACGCAAACACGATGGCAAAAATGCTGAAGTCGCCGCTGAAAACATTGTCCGGATAGAAAACCGAGACGTACCAGGCGTAGACGCCGCCGGCGAGGCCTGCGACCAGCGCCGAGGTGAGCCAGGCAATGGTCCGCATGCGCACGACATCGACGCCGGCCATCGAGGCGCTGACGGCATCTTCCCGCACCGCCTGCAAGGCGAGGCCAAAGCGCGAATTTTTCAGGAACACGACGACGCCGAGCGTCAGCGCCAGTATGACCAGCGCCGCGGCATAGGCTAAGGTCGGGTTGAACGTACCCGTAAGCGAGACGCCATACGGTCCGCGCGTGATTGGCTCCAGCGCGGGATTGGCGATGAGATGCAACACCGCCAACGACGCCGCGAGATTGGCGATGGCGAAATAGGCGCCCGAGAGACGCAGCAACGGCGTAAGCAACAGTCCAAGCGCGACGCCAATTACGCCGGCGAACAACACCGCCAGCACCGCCGGGGTCTGGAAATGCATCACGAGCACTGCGAAGCCATAGGCTCCGGCGCCGAAAAATCCGACATAGCCGAACGGGAGATAGCCGGTAAAGCCGTAGATGATGTTCACGCCCTGGGCGAGGATCAGAAAGATCACGAAGTTGAACAGCAGCAAATGGTTTTGATAGACGCCCGGTAACACCGCAAGGACAACGAGCAGCGGAATCACGATGAAAAGCGTGTGCTTGAAGGCGTTAGGCAACGCGCACCCGCCTTCCAAGCAAACCGCTCGGAAACACCAGCAGAATGAAAATCAGGAGCACATAGGGCAACAGGTCGGCCCATGAACTCAAATAGGTCTGCACCACCATATAGCAGATGCCATAGACGATGCCGCCGAGCGCGGTGCCGAGCGGATTGCCAAGCGACCCCAGCACGACGATGGCGAAAGACGTGACGGTGGCATCGGCGCCAAAGGCCGGAGTTACCGAGCCGAACATGAATGGCACGAAGATACCGGCGACGGCCGCCAACCCCAATCCAATGCCGAAGGCCGCGGCCGATACGCGATCGACATCAATGCCGGTTGCGAACGCCTCGTCCCGTCGTGACATGACCGCGCGCGTCAGCGTGCCGAGGCGAGTCCGATAGAGATATACATAGACGAGGGCGATCGCGATCAGGCTGGTAACGCCGGCAATCACCCAGGGTGCCGGAAATTGCTGTCCGAAAATCCGGACCGGTCCACCGCTGATCGGCGCGCCGCCGAACCATTTGACCTTGATGGTGGAAAACACGGTGCCCAAAGCACGGCTTTGAATTGAGCGTTCGCTGGTGCCCAGAAAGATCGTGGTGACGGCTTCCAGAACCTGCGACAGGCCGAAGAAGAGGATGATCGACAGCATTTCGGGATTCGCCGAACCTTGCAGCCGTGGCACCAGAACCCAGTACAGCAGCAAACCCGCGGCCAGGAAGATCACGAAAGCCAGTGGCACTGCGAACAGGGGATCGATTCCGAAAATCGTCACGACGCCGACCGCCACGAAGGCGCCGAGCATCAGGCAGTCACCATGCGCCAGATTGACGATGCGCATGACCCCAATAAGGC
>CAVVZW010000129.1:0-32120 GCA_963752265.1 uncultured Alphaproteobacteria bacterium | reverse complement strand
TGGTAACGCGCATGGCGGCTGAATCCCATTTCACGAGTTTGTTCTGACCGGCGTGCTGCGCCATATTGCCCAGCAGCACGAACTCCGTCAGGCGCGCGCCATATTCAAAGGGCGTGGCGGTGTTGGTTTTACCGGCGCGGCAGGTCATTGATGAAATCCGCGAAAGGATTTACATTCGGGCGCGGCAGGGTCACGGGGGGCTGCTTGATGTCGTCCATTTTTTCGCGCGGCAGGATGTGCATGTCCGCGCCGTAGGTCTTGGTGAAGATAATTCCTTTGTCGCCGACGTAGAGCGAGCCGCTGTCGCCGCGGTCCAGTTCTTCGTCGGGATATTTGGCCTGGAGTTCGGCGATCAGCGGCGGCAGATTGCGCGCGGCGCCGACGGCGGCGTGGTTGCCGCCGAAGTTGCCGTCGGGAGCATTGGGATTCAGCCCCTCGTACCAATAAGCTTTCATGGGCGGCATGTCGCCGCGGGCCGGGATGTCAAAACGGATGCGGCTGCCGAGCGGATAGCGTTCATCGGAACCGCCGCGGACGTATTCCATTTCGACGCTTTCAGCGGATTCGCCCTTGCAGGCCCAGAAAACGCCTTCCAGCACGTGGCAACCCATGTTGCCGAGCGAACCGTTGCCGAAATCATACCAGCCGTGCCATTCGTGCGGGTGAGGTCGCTGTGAAAATCGCGGTAGGGCGCGGGGCCGATCCACGAATCCCATTGCAGTCCTTTGGGCACGGGCAGAGAGGGAGGACGCGGGCCGACGCCGCCGTTGGCGCGGTCGGTCCAGCTATGGGTTTCGGTGACGTTGCCGATGACGCCGCCCCAGATGAATTCGCACAGGCGGCGGTAGCCGTCGCCGCAATGGCCCTGGTTGCCCATTTGCGTGGCGACCTTGGGATAGCGGGCGGCGGCTTCGCGCAGGCGGCGCGCTTCGGAGATGTCGTGCGTGAGCGGTTTTTCGCAATAGACATTCACGCCCGCCTGCAAGCGCGAGCATGGAAGCGCCGTAGTGATGATGATTCGGGGCGGCGATGAACACGGCGTTGATGTGCTTGCCCATCTTGTCGAACATCACGCGGTAATCGCTGAAGACCCTGATTTTGGACGGTGTCGACCTTCTTGGCCTGGAGCGTTTTCAGTTTGGAGGCGATGGCTTTTCGTCCGGGTCCACGAGGGCGGCGAAGTTCTGTTTTTGCAGGAGCACCTGCTCGAGGTGAGTGCCGCCGCGGCCGCCGCAGCCGATGATGGCGCAGTTAAGGATGTCGCTGGGCTTGCGGGCAGAGAGGATCTGCGGGAAACCCAAATAAGGGCGCGGCGGAAAGAGTTCCGGCGGCGACGAGCGCTGCGTTTGATGAAAGAGCGGCGGTTGATACGTATTTCATAGCGTCCTGTAAATTGTGTCATTACGAGCCGCTTAAATCAATCATCTTTGGTGGTTCGCGGAAACCGCGGGTCTTGATGCCGGTATAGATGATGCCGGCGGCGCACCAGATGCCGCCGACGATTTTTGGGCCAGCGAGGGCAGTTGATACCAAAGCATGGCGCAAAATACAAAGGCCAGCCCCGGGAGAATGATATCCGAACAGAAGCTGCGCTTGTGACCGGCGGGAGGGCGGAAAAAAAACTCGCGGATGACGGCGGCATTCACGCCCATGAAGGCGAGAAGCGCGCCGAAATTGACGAGGTTCGCGGCCTTCACGTAGTCCAGACAACAGCGCGCCAGCGAGGGCGAGGACGCCGATCAAGCGCGATATTCAGCGCGGGATTGTTGTGTTTGTCCAGGCGGGCGAAAGATTTTGGGCAGGGCGTTGTCGCGGCCCATGCCGAAAAGAATCCGGGCCGCGCCGACCTGGCCGGTGAGCGCGCTGCCGAGACAGGCCACGGCCATGATCAGCGTGATGGCATCAAAAAGGAATCGTCCGCCGACGATGCGGCAGACTTCAAAAAAAGCGGAGTCGGGGTCCTTGAATGGTGGTGTAATCCGGCCAGACGAGTTGGCCCAGATACGTTTGCAGACGCGGCGCAGACGCCGATGATAAGGCAGACCAGCACAATGGCCGGCGGCACGGTGCGTTTAGGTTCCTTGACTTCCTCGGAAAGCGTGGTGATGCCGTCGAACCCGATGTAAGTCAGCGCCGCGAGAGAAGTGCCGGTGCAAACCGCGCCGAAATTGAACGTGCCGGGGGTTGTAGATGGGTTCAAGGGAGAGCAATCCCGGCCAGCCTTGTTTAAGCCACAGATAGCGGATGGCGTCGTACATGAAAATGGCGATGACGACAAACATCGCGACGGTCAAAATGAGGTTGGCGACGGCGGACCATTTAATGCCGCGGAGATTGAGAAACGTGCTGACCACCACGGAAGAGAACGATCCAGATAAAGCAGTCCTGCCGGTCGCCGGTAAAATGCAGGCCCAGCGCGACGGAGATTTTGCCGCTCAAACCGGGAGAAAAAGCGTCGATGAACTGGTGCATGCTGATCGCGCCAAAAACGACGCTGATGATGGGGATGACCAGGTAATCAAGAAACATGGCCCAGCCGGCGACGAAACCGAGGTAGGGACTCAAGCTGCGGCCGACGTAAGTGTAGGCGGAACCCGCAGCGGGATAGAGACCCGCCATACGGCCGTAACTCACCGCGGTGAGCATCATGGCCACGAGGGCGAAGAGAACGGTAGTGGTGACGTGGCCGAGAGAGATTTGATTGGCGGAGCCGAAAATTCCCACGGCGCCGACGGGTTGGATCAGCACGATGCCGTATAGAATGAGGTCCTTCATTCCCAGCACGCGGCGGAGGCGTGGGGAGGCAGACGCAGAACCGGCGGGAGGAGGAGAAAATTCGGACGTCATGTTCTTGGGCCATGGATAAAACACGGCGGGACGGTTTCGTCAATGAACTTCAAATATATCCTTGAAATATTGATTGAAGAGCAGGATTTCGGCATAGTTGATACCAACGTATGTTGCGCACCCTTTACAACAAAATCACTTCCCGCCACGGGGCTGGCGCGGTGGAAGTTTTGGAAAGCGGCACGACATTCATTCCGATCGAATACCGGCGGCGGGTCAATGCGCGGCGATATATTTTGCGGGTGAATGCCGCGGGGAACGGCGGGTGTGTGACGATTCCGCGCGGCGGCAGCCTGGCGGAGGCGAAGAGTTTCGCCAAACGCAACGCGCGCTGGCTGGAGGACCGGTTGCGGAGGCGGGCGGAGGAGAAGAGCGCAGTCAACAATGACAAGGTCTGGTTTCGGGGCGAGGAAATGGCGGTGGCAGATTTGGCAGCGCGGATTTTTCCGGACGGTGGAGGCCCAGGGGAAATCAAACGCGGGCTGTGGCGACTGGCGTGGAAGGAATTACCGGGGCGGGTTGGGGAAATGGCGGCGCAGCATGGGTTGACGGTGCGGCGGGTGACGGTGCGGGACCAGCGGTCGCGGTGGGGTTCGTGTTCGGCGCGGGGCGTGGTGTCGCTGAACTGGCGGCTGGTGCAGACGCCGGATTTCGTGCGGGACTACATCATCGCGCATGAACTGATGCATCTGCGGGAGATGAATCATTCGAGCCGTTTTTGGAAGCTGGTGGTGGAGGCGTTTCCGCGAATGGAAGAGGCGGAGAAGTGGCTGAAGGCACATTCGCGGTTGCTGCGGGGACCAGAGTTTTGAGATCGGCGCGAGGACGCGGCGCGAAAAAACGGAGCGGGGCAACGACGGCTTTGCGGAGGAGAAATTTTCCATAATCGGCGTAGGTGATTTCATCGGCCATCAAATCCAGGTGGCGGCGGGGGATGCTGGCGGTGCGCGGGAGGATTTTGGAGAAGAGATTTTGCGACGCGCGGGGAAAAAGGAAATGGCGCAGGCGGTTTGCGTGGCGGAAGGAGGCGGCGATGGTTTCGTAGCGCGGCTGGTAAAAACCCAGCGCGGCGGCGGGGTTGCCGGCGGCGGCGGCTTCACGGATGGCTTCGGCGGCGAGATGGCCGCTTTGCATGGCGAAAGCGATGCCTTCGCCGGTGATGGGTTCGACGAGACCGGCGGCATCGCCGCAGAGCAGAATGTGGTCGCGGCCGGGAACGCGGCGGAAATCGCCGAAGGGAATGTGGTGGCCCTTGATTTTGCCGGCGGGAATTTCGCCGAAGCGCTGGCGGAGAAAATTTTTGAAGCTGTCCATGAGTGCGGGATTTTTCCGGAGCGAACCGCCGACGCCGACGGTGAGGGAGTCGCGTTTGGGAAAGACCCAGCCGCGGTTGCGCTTGAAAGCGCGCCAGCGTCAGCCGCTGGATTCTTCCTTTTCAAAGGTGATGCCGAGGCGCCTTTCGGTGCGCCAGACGACGCGGCAGCGGCGATGATCGCCATCCGTCGCCAGCATGAACTCGGTCGGGATTCCAAGCGGGCTTGCCACATCCAGCGCAGCACCCGTCTCGGAAATATTGCGCAACGTACAATCGATCGAGCCGCCGCCGAACAGGATTCGGCCGCCTTTCAGCACGCGATGCCTGCTTGCAATCCGGTGTTCGTCCTCGCCCATCGCTATCCAAGTCCCAGCTGTCCAAGTCCCAGCTATCCAAGTCCCATAACCCGAAATTCGGGTTTTCGATTGAACGGCTCAACGCGGCAATCATCGTCCGCTCGCCTCGATAAGGATCAAGTTACCGAAGCGATATTTGAATCATTTGTGCATCCTTAGGTAGTGTAAATGGAACTCGGAGGTCAACCCTCAATTCAATGCGAGTGGAATATCAGAATCGAACGCTTGCGGTTAAGGTCACGTCGCTTTTTGAAAATATCTTTAGGATATGCGGCTGTGAACGTTGCAGGGCAAGCGAAGAAGATCGCCGTCCTCGGCGCACCGATCGAGATCGGGGCGTCGCAAATGGGCACGCTGATGGGGCCGGATGCCTTACGGACGGCGGGGCTCTTGACCCTGCTCGAGGGGCTCGGCTTTGCGGTCGAAGACCACGGCAATCTTTCAGTCGCCGGCGTCGCCGCGCTCAACGATATCCCGCCAGACAACGCCAGGCATTACCGGGAAATCCAGCGCTGGATTCACACCATCAGCGCGCGGGCTTATGATTTGGCGCGAACCGGCGCGATCCCGATTTTTCTCGGCGGCGATCATTCGCTATCGATGGGCTCGGTGAATGGCGTGGCGCGTCATTGCCGCGAAACGGGCCGCGAACTCTTTGTCATGTGGCTGGACGCGCATGCCGATTACAACACACCGGCGACGACCATCACCGGCAACATGCACGGCATGTCGGCGGCTTTTCTCTGCGGCGAAAAAGGGCTCGACGGGCTATTGGGCCATGAGCCGCGCGCGTCCATCGATTCATCGCGGCTGGAATTGTTCGGCATCCGCTCGATCGACAAGCTCGAGAAAGACCTGGTGCACCTTCGCCGCATCAGCATCGTGGATATGCGCCGGATCGACGAATTCGGCGTCAGCGTCCTGATCCGGCGCGTCATCGAGAAAGTGAAGGCGGTGGGTGGCGTGCTGCACCTGAGTTTCGACGTCGACTTTCTCGACCCCGACGTGGCGCCGGGCGTCGGCACCACGGTGCCGGGCGGGGCGACCTATCGCGAGGCGCACCTGATCATGGAACTGCTGCACGATTCTGGCATCGTGGGTTCGCTCGATGTCGTGGAGCTCAATCCGTTCCTCGACGAGCGCGGCCGCACCGCGCGCAATGTGGTGGAACTGATCGGAAGCCTGTTCGGCCAGCAGATCACCGATCGCCCGACGCCGACGAACGCGATCTAGGGTACCATTCGAGGCGCGGCTTCAAGACCCTTGGCGCTTCCGAAGAATCAGCAGCGGATGAGCCGCGCCGATAACCTTAATAATTGGTTTCAGTTGTCGGAAAAATTTTATCGATTACGATGATTTCCAGTCAAGCGGATGACGAACCGCCTGATCAGAGGCCGTGAAGAGAGCGCAGCTTCAAAGCCTCGCCGAAATTTAGCGATGGAACCGGTCGCGAGCCGGCAGTTGCGGAAATGAGCCGTTCGGTGCCCGCCCGGACGGCCATTTCTATTGCTTTAGGCTTACCGCTCTTATTACTTTCCCTGGATCTTCACGCCGTTCGGACCAACATTTATCTGGAGGCCCTCTGGTTGCTTTCGATCCTGATAGAGATTGTAACCAAGCACTCCGACCACGACGATCAGTGCTCCGATGATCAAAAACAGCGCGTTTCGATTGCCGAACATTGGTACCCTTCCCCGATAACCACAGCGCCTTTTCCGAGCGGTAGCCTGTCATTTCGGTTGACCTGAAGTTGGACGGTAGCAGGAAAACTGCTGATTTTCTCGCGAATAAATCGGGTCGCGGCTGACCAGCCAGAGCTGGTTGCCTGAGAAGCAAGCGTAATCTTCGCGATCAGCGCAGCGCGGACTGGCGCCGGGCGCACGCCGACGAACGCGATCTAGGGCGTTTGGTTCCCGAGAAGACTTTCGTTTTGCAATAACAGAAAGCTGCCGATTTGCTCCGGCGGCATGGGCCGGCTGATCAAATAGCCCTGGACGTCGGTGCAGCCGTCGGAAGCGATGCGGGCCATTTGCTCTTCAGTCTCAACGCCCTCAGCGACGGTCTCCATACCCAGACTTTGACCGATCGAGGCGATCGCGCGGACAATCGCCCGGCCAACGGCTTGGTTGGAGGTGCCGCGAACGAAGGACTGATCAATCTTGATCCGGTCAAATGGAAAACTCTGCAGGTAGCCCATCGACGAATACCCGGTTCCGAAATCATCGAGGGCGACGCGCACGCCCATTTTGCGAAGCTTCTGGAGCATCGCGAACGCTGTGCCCCCGGCATCGAGCATCACACTTTCGGTGATCTCGAGTTCCAGACGCCGCGGATCAAGACCACTTTCTCCCAGGGCCGACATAACTGTCGCGACGAGATTCGAGTTCTGGAATTGCAGGGCTGAAACATTGACCGAAACCGCGTGCAGGCCGGGCCAGGTTGCGGCCTCCAGACACGCGGTTCGAAGTACCCATTCGCCGATCGTGGTAATGATCCCGATATCTTCCGCAACCGGAATGAATTCGAGCGGGGACACTGCACCCCGGGCAGGACTTTGCCAGCGCAGCAACGCTTCGAAGCCGGTGACTTTATTCCGTCCCAGATTGAATTGAGGCTGATAGACGAGCGAGAACTCGCGAAGCACGAGCGCGCGGCGAAGGTCACTTTCGAGTTGACGACGGTACTGCATCTTCTCGTCCATCGCCTGCTCGAAGAAGCGATAGGTTCCCTGTCCATCGCTCTTTGCGCGATGCAAAGCGAGATCCGCGTTCTTGAGCAGCAATTCGCAGTCGTTCGCGCCAGTGAGGAGCAGGACGATGCCCACGCTCGCCGCGATGTCGATCAATTGGCCTTCCACCAGATGAGAGCGGCCGATCAGATCAATGAGGCGGCCCGCAAGGGCGGCCGCTGATCGTGGCTGCGGTTGAGCGGCCTGGATGATGCCGAACTTATCACCTCCCAGCCGGGCTACCCGATCGCCGCTTCCGAGCCCGGAGCGGATTCGATCCGCCACGGAAACTAGCAGTCCGCTGCCGATGTTTCGTCCGAGGGATTCATTGATGGCTTTGAAGCGGCCAAGATCAATCACCAGAATAGCTGTGCCGTCGGCTGCCCGGTCCGGCTTGGCCAATAGCTCCGCGAGCTGTTCGTGGAACATCAAACGGTTGCCGAATTTGGTGAGGGTGTCGGTGCGCTCTTTGGCCGATCGTTCGGTCATTTCATAAGCGCTGACCAGCCAACCGCCGTCCATCGGTATGGTCTCGACCCAGAACATGCGGCCATCGGGAAGGGTGATCTTGCGATCGCTCTTGCCGTCGTTGGCGCCGGCGTCGCGATTGATCTGATCGAGAAATTCAGTGTCGCCGAACAGTCTTTCGAAAACCAGGTTCGGCTGAAGCAGTTTTCCGTCGGGGCCGACGATCGCAACAGCCCGGTCCATGCTCATAAAGGCCTTGAGCGCCAACTCGGCCGCACGATCGGACCGGTCAGCCGAATCGTCGCCGCGCCGCCGTTTCGAAGGCTCGGCGGCGTCGATTGCAGCGGCGATTGCTGAACTGGCCATGGTGTCGCAGCCAAGCACCTCTTGCCTAACAAATCGGTGGATTATTTCTGGAGATGTCACCAAAGGTAAACGGTCCGTTTACCAAAGGGGGCTGTTTCGCTGCCGAAAGCGGACATTCGCCGGCAGATTGGAACAGATTGGACATGTCTGCTTTGCGCCAAGCAACCTGACGCGGTGCAACACAATGGGCCTTCTTCGTCTGTTCGCAAACCCGCCGGCAACGACGGCTCAGGCGGATTTGCGCCACGGCAGCACCATCGCTACGCGCTGGCGATAGCGGCGATATTCGTCGCCGAACAGGTCGATCAGGTCGCGTTCCTCGAGCCAGATGCCGACGAAAATGTATGCCGAGGTTACGGCTGCGAACAACAAATGGCCAAGCGTCATGACGGGCGCCGCCCAGAACGCGATCATGAAGCCGAGATAAATCGGATGCCGCACGAAACGGTAGAACAGCGGCGTGCGGAAGCGCGGCGCCGGCATCGAGCGGCCAACCAGATTGTTCGCCACCTGATGCAGCCCGAACAGCTCGAAGTGGTTGATCAGAAATGTCGAGGTCAGCACGATCAGCCAGCCGATCAACGACAGGCCGGTCAACGCCATGGCGATATGCGTATCGGCGATCTGCCACACCACTTCAGGCATCGGCTGCCACTGCCAGAGCAGAAGCGCGAGCGCGAGGCTTGCGAGCAGAACATAAGTGGTGCGTTCGACCGAAGGAGGCACGAATTTCGTCCACCATCGCTTGAACTGCGGGCGCGCCATCACGCTGTGCTGCACGGCGAAGATGGACAGCAACACCAGATTGACGATCAGCGCTTGCGCGGCCGGTCCTGCCGATCCGCTGTCGATCGTCTTCGGCACGATCAGGTTTTCGACAAAGCCGATGGCGTAGAGGAAGCTGACGAAGAATATGCCGTAGGCCACGATGCCATAGAGGAACGCGATAAGCCGCCCCATGACATGGCCTTGGCCGTGCGTGTCCGCATTCTGGGTAATCTGGGTCATGATCTCCTCCGTTGGCAGCACAAAGGTGGTGCCGGGAGGCGCAGCATGACGAGGAGGGGGCCGAAAAGCCTTGTGCGGCCCCTGATTTTCCCATGAGATAGGCCTGATTATTTCTTGAGGCCGGCCACCTGGCGGCAGCAGGGCGGCGACGTGTTATTCATTTTTTCGGAGCATAGCCTTGATACCGACCGCCGGGAGCTGCACCGCGGTGCGGAGGCTGTTGCCCTGGAGCCCCAGGTATTCGACCTTCTGGTTTATCTCGTGGAAAACCGCGAGCGCGTCGTCAACAAGGACGATCTCCTCGGCTCGATCTGGGGCGGCCGCATCGTCTCGGATTCCACGTTGACCAGCCGTATCAACGCCGCGCGCAAGGCGATTGGCGACAGTGGCGAAGAACAAAAACTGATACGGACCATCGCGCGCAAGGGCTTTCGTTTCGTCGGCGAAGCACGCTGTTCGACAGCGGGTGAGTTGGCGCAGGCCGAGCCGCCGCGCGCCGCGCTGCCGTTGCCGGACCGGCCGGCCATCGCCGTGCTTCCCTTCACCAACATGACCGACGATCCGGCGCAGGAGTATTTTTCCGACGGCATCAGCGAAGATATCATCACCGCGCTCTCCAAGTTGCGCTGGTTCTTCGTGATCGCGCGAAACTCGTCGTTCACCTACAAGGGCAAGGCCGTCCACCTCACGCAGATCGCCCAGGAGCTCGGCGTCGGCTATCTGGTCGAAGGCAGCGTTCGCAAGGCCGGCGAGCGCGTGCGCATTACCGTGCAGCTCAACGACGTCGCCACCGGCAGTCATATCTGGGCGGAGCGGTATGACCGCGGCCTTGCCGATGTCTTCGCGGTCCAGGACGAAATCACCGAGGCGATCGTCGCGGCGATTGAACCGCAACTCTACGCCGCGGAAAATTTCCATGCCCAGCGCAAGCCGCCCGGCAGCCTTGACGCATGGGATCTTGTGATGCGGGCGCTGTCGCATTACTGGCGGGTGACGCGCCAGGACAATCTGGTCGCGCAAGCGCTGCTTGAGAAGGCGATTGCGATCGACCCAAATTATGGCCAGGCGCTCGGCGTGCTCGCCACCAGCCATACCTTCAGCGCCCATATGGGCTGGGCGGAGATGGCCGCGTCCACACCCGTCGCCGAGCGCTCGGCGCTGGCGGCGATCCTGGTCGACAGCGAGGACCCGTGGGCGCACCATGCGCTGGGCTGCGCTTATCTGTTTACGCGGCGCTTCGACAACTCGCTGGCCGAGTTCGAACTGGCGCTGCGGCTCAATCCGAATTTCTCCATGGCACAGGGCTATTACGGCCTCGCCCTTTCCTATTGTGGGCGCTGGGAAGAAGCCGTCGTGGCCGCACACCGAGCGCTGCGGCTGAGCCCGCGGGATCCGTTCTCGGCGGTGTATTGCGGCATTGCTGCCTACGCCCACTTTATTGGACGCGACTATGATGAGGCGATGCGTTTTTCTCGCCAGGCGATCCGGCAACGCAGCGATTTTGTCGGTGCTCATCGGGTCATGACGGCCGCCGCCGGTATGGCCGGCGAGGCCGATGTCGCCCGGGCGGCTTTGCAGGAGCTTCGCCGCGCCCAGCCGAATATTTCGCTGGCCTGGATCGCCGACCAGATGCCGATCAAGCTCGACCCCGACCGGGAGCACTATCTGGAAGGCTTCCGCCGCGCGGGATTGGAGTAGCGGTTCCAGGCACAACAATTACCTGGGGTTCCACTGGTTTCATCCGCGGGTTCCACGTCAAAGTTCTACTGGCTTCGTTGCTTTATTTCGCGGGCCCGATATGCGAGGCTTTAAGAGCCCGCCGAGGGGCGGTTTTCGTCGCAGGGGAAGCCGATATGCTCACGGAAACCCGGCACCAGCCGCATACGCCCGCGTTCGACGATGCGCTCGACCTCGACGAGTTGCGCGAACGGGAAATCTGGCTTTCGGGACAAAGGCAGGCGTTCGAAATCCGCCCTCAGCGATGCGCCGCTTGCCGAGTTGCTCGGCATTCTCGTTGATACCGCGATTGCCACGCTCGGCTCCGGCGTGCGGGCGGCGTTTTATGTTGCCAACGCGGACGGCACCGCTCTGCGTCACGTCGTCGGCATGTCCGCCGAATATGCAAACGCGGTCGATGGCTTCGTCGTCGGTCCGGAATCGATCGCATGCGGCCTCGCAGCCGGTCAGGCGGTGCTGACGAGTGATGTGCGAGCCGATCCACGATGGGAGCCCTGGCTCTGGATCGCCGCCAAGTTCGGCTATCGCGGCTGCTGGAGTTTTCCGATCCATACCGCCGGTCCGCGTTTCGCCGGAACGTTCGCGCTCTATTGGCCCGAGCCGCGTGAGGCGACGACAAAGGATATCGAGCGTGCGGGCATGATCACGCAGACCGCGGCGAGCATCATTTCCCGGCACGAGCGTTCCGAACAACGGCGTGCCGCCATCCAGAAACTCCAGGAAACCCAAACCGAACTCGAATCCGAATTGCGCGACAGCGAGCTGTTGCGGCAAATCAGCCTCGAGCTATTGGACGACGACCACGAAGACGTGCTCTACGACAAGCTGGCGGAGGCTGCCGCCACGATCATGCGCTCCGAAGTGTGCACGGTGCAGATCTACCATCCGGAGCGCGGTCCTGCCGGCGAGTTGCAAATGCTGGCGTCAAGAGGGCTGCCTCCCGAAGGCGAGCATTTCTCGGAATGGGTGCGCGCCGATTCCGGCTGCATATGCGGCGAGGTGTTGCGAACCGGCAAGCGCGCGATTGCCGAGGATGTGGCGAACTGCGCTTTTATGGCCGGAAAGCCGGACCGCGACGTCTTGCTGGCGGCAGGCATCCGCGCCGGACAAGGCACGCCGCTCATCACACGCGGCGGCAGGCTGATCGGAATGATCTCGACCCATTGGGCAAGGCCGCACCGGCCGTCCGAGCGCGACCTTCGCATGCTCGATATCCTGGCGCGGCCGACGGCGGACCTGATCGAGCGCAAACGCGCCGCCGAGACCCAGCGTCTGTTGCTCCACGAGTTAAATCATCGCGTGAAGAACACGCTCGCCGTGGTGCAGGCCATGGCCCAGCGGACGCTGACGCGTCATCGCGACCCGAAGGAATTCGCCAAGAGCTTTGGCGGCCGGGTTCAGGCGCTCGCTCGCGTTCACACCCTTCTCAGCGCCACAAGCTGGCAACGTGCCGAACTGCGCGAGCTGATCGGCGATCAGGTTCTTCTCGGACGCATGGATGATGCGCGGTTGACCGCCGATGGACCCAGAGTAGAGCTCAATTCACAGTTAGCCCTTCATATGGCGTTGATCCTGCATGAACTCGGCACCAACTCCACGAAATACGGCGCGCTGTCGGTCCCAACGGGCCACGTGCTGGTAACGTGGGTGGCGGATGACGCCCTGCGCATCTCCTGGACCGAGCGCGGTGGTCCCCGCGTCACACCTTCCGCCACCGAAGGCTTTGGCACGAAGTTGATCGCTCAAAGCGTCAAGGGACAAGGCGGCGAAGCTCTCATGACGTGGGAGCCGGAGGGGATCAGCTGGAACATCGTTCTGCCGCTCGCCGCCGGCATCGTCAGCGCCGCTCAAGCCGCACCGGCGAGCGCGCGAACTGAGACCACGGCCGCCATATCCGATACACGCTGTCTCGAAGGGCGCCGGTTTCTGGTGGTCGAAGACGAGCCGCTGATCGGGCTCGACATCGTCGCAGCCCTCGAAAGCGCCCAGGCCGAGGTGGAAGGGCCGGTGACTTCCGTTGCGAAGGCCTGCGAGCTTATCGAACAGTCGCGTTTCGACGGCGTGTTGCTCGACGCGAATCTACATGGCGATCCGGTGGACCTTATCGCCAGCACCTTGTCGCAGCGTCACGTCCCGTTCGCGTTCGTCACGGGCTATAACAGCAATGCGCTTCCGGAAGCCTTTCGCGGAATCCCGATCCTCAGCAAACCCTGTACTTCCGAGCAGGTAATCGAGGCGGCAGCCCACCTGGTCGCACGCGCCTCTTGAGCCGGGGCGAACGATAGCCGACCGGTTTTACGGGGGCGTTTGCTGTTCCCGTCACGGCGCGAGCCAATGTCCCTTGTGAATATCGAACTTCACGGCGCCGTCGTCACGCATCTTCAGCAGGAGCGACTGGCAATCTTCCTGATTGCTGTATATTCACGCGCTTCATGATTTCGAAAGTCTTCAAAGGTTTTTCGCGAAGAGCGATTAAAATTTTTTCTCGATCAGTCATTGTATTTCCCTGTGATGGCTGGCGACGATACGCGCTGTGCATAGGGTCGGCAACAGGTGCATTCGCTTGACAAGGTTCGCTTTACCTCTGAAAGCAGGCGCGGTCTGCTCTGAGCATTTTGGTTCTGAAGCATTTCACGAACGCGCTTCTCGCAACCTTGATGGGAACTTCAAATATTCGCCGCTCTCCCGAGCCCTGATCGCGCGCTTCGACGCGGAACCTTCGCCGCCGCCCATCATTGACCTCTCAGGGAAACGTCAGGTGAGGGTGTTCGATGGTCTCTGATCATATGAAGCTGAGAGGTGTGCGGCCGGTCTATTTCGCGGCTGCGGTTGCGATCTTCGGCATATTGGCGATGCTGCTGGTCGATCACGGCCCGTGGACCCGTCCGCATCTGCAGTCCGCCGAGGTCGCCACCTATCACACGACGGGAGAAGCGGCGCGGGCCGTCGGTGCGGTTCTCACGCCGACGCGTCCGGATTCTCCGATCGAGCCCGATCAGCCGATGCCAAAGCCAATAGACCCGCCGAATCCCAAACCCTAGCCACGATGGATTCGCGCCAGCAGCCGTAGCGTTTTCAAGCGAAGTGGGAACCGGTTCGCGTGAAGAAAACGCGTCAAAATAAAAGGCTGGAGCCCGGTTTGATGCAATCAAAACCGAATAGCCTTTAGCGAACGCTGACGAAGGTGCCCCACAGCGCGGCGAGCACGCCGCCCACGAACACATAGGAGGGGTGGTCGCAGAACGGGCCACCCATGCTGCAAATGGTCGGCCCATAGGCGCCGATGTCGTTATTGCCGGCGGCATAAAGGATGCCGGATATCACGGCCAGCACTCCGGCTACAAAATGCATTGCACCCTCCACAAAGGGATTATCTGGTTGCATCAAGAACGACGGCTGCGCTGACTAACCGTGTTCACGGCCCATTTTCGCGCGAGGCCGTTTCTTATCCGGCAATAAATTAGTTAAAATTCGTTTATATCTCGTTTCCTTCAAGCAGCGCGCCATACCCCTTGATGCCGCAGCGGACATCAGCGGTTCGCAACGCATGCCACATCATGGCCGAAGCTGCCGAGATCACGGGCTTGCCGGTATCCTGCTCCAGCGGCTTCAACGCATCGAGCGTCGGCATTCCGACACCGCTGAGGAAGATCACGTCCGCGTCGGGATGATCGACCTGGCGGGCGATTGTATAGGCCCGTTCGCTGGTTTCTTCGTAGATGTTGCGCACGTCGTGCAGATGGCCGGAACTGACGACTTCAAGCCCGCATGTTTCCAGGTGCTGCTTGCCGCGCGCCGTCATCTCGGCCGAGTAAGGCGTCGCATACGCTATGCGACGTGCACCGAGGTGCGAAAACGCCGCGAGCACACTGCCGAACGCGGTGATGAAGCGGGCGCCGCTCAACGCTTCCATTTGGGCTACGAGTTCGGCTTCGCGCTCTTGGCCGAGCGTATAGCTTGTCGCCGTATGCGCCATCGCGATCACTTTCGGCGACACCATCGACAGCAATTTGACGCAACTGGGCACGCTTGCGACCTGGCTGAGGTTGCGCTCTTCCTGGCCGGTATGGGTGCCGGCAGGGCCTTCCGCGTTCATCCGCGTGAAATGCAGCGACACGCCTTCGGGCGCGAGCTGCATCATTTCCGGCTCGACCGTTGGATTGCCGGGCGGCACCAGAAATCCAATCCGCGCGCGCCATCCCTTCATGGGGTGTTCCAACTTTCGAGTTTCGTGAAATTTATGGTCGTCAAGCAAGACACGAGGCGTGTCCTCATATTACGTCGAGAGGCGGACATCATCCGACAAAACAGCCGTGTCCGCTATGACAACAATGGACTCACGCGCGGCTGCGAAGGCGTTTATTCAAGCCCCGCTTTTCCGCATAGGTGTCGGGGTCGTCAAAGTCCACGGCGGAAGGCCTGATAGGATTTGCTCTGGCGCAGCGCGTCGGCGCCGCCCTGGATCAGGAGTTCGACCTGCTCCGCCGGCAGCACGAACCGCGTCGGAACCGCATTGAGAATGCCCGCGCGCGCAGGACCAAGCTGTTCGAAATTCACCCGGTCGATAAACAAGCGCACGTCGTCGCAGCGCCAGTTTGCGCCGGCGCCGAGGCGCACGCGTGCGGCCGCGGACAGGCCGCATCGCCAGCGCTTTATTTTGCCGGTCCAGTCCGTCAGCAGTGTGGAGAATGCCGCATAGCTCGATCGCACGCTGGCGTCGATCGCCGTGTCGGCTGCGGCCGAAACAAGTTCGATGCCGCTTGGCCCCTCGACCCGCTGCGCGAAGTCGCCGGATATGCCGCGGCCGGAATCGACGACCAGGAACATGATCCGCCGCACCCTCACAGCTTGCCGTTCGGTCATCGGCTCGTAGGGGTACTGCGCGGCGAGCAGCGCGATGCTGAAACCGGACAGGCCGTAATTGTCGACGAGACCGCCGTCGAGCAGCTTCACAAAACGCATCGAACCATCGTGATAACGCGCAGTCGCTTCGGCGAAATCCCGCAGCAGAGGTTGCGTGTCCGGATCGCGGCGGGCCCGCTCGATCCATGCGGGTAACTTCGTGGCGCAGCCGCCGGGGAAGGTCTCCAGCACGATCGGCGCAAACACAAGTGGCACCGCTGCCGAGGCCGAGACCGCCTCGGCGACGCGGTAGCTGCTGATGTCGCTGCACAACGCGTTGAAGGCGGTTTTTCCGAACACGAACGGCGTGCGGTTATAGATGTCGGAGGCGTTGATCCAGACCCGCGGATGCCGGTCTTCGCCGAAAGCGTCGAACCGCGCGCCATCGAACAGATTTTGATCGAGCCAATTGGTGAACTGGCTGTCGTTGACGCCGCCGCCGAGTGCGCGGCCGATATTGGCGAGCGATACCTGGGTATTGAGGCCCTCCTCGGCATTTCTCAACAGGAAGCGTTCGCGGAAATCATCCAGTGCCGCGCGTTTCTTGAGGCCGAAATAGGCCGCCGGCACCGAACCGCCGGACACGCCGGATACAAAGTCCACGCGATCGAGAAGCGATTTTGCCCGATTGGATCCGACGCGCTCGCGGTCGAGCTCGGTCATGACGCCGAACGAGAACGCCGCCGCGCGCATGCCTCCGCCGGAGAACGACAACGCAAGGAGAAGGTCGTCCTCCCCGCCGTGGACGTCCCCACCGAAATTGTTGCCGGTCACCCCTTCGCCGAGCGGGCCGTTGCCAGGCAAATTATAGACGCTCGCACATCCCGCGAGGATCGCCACAGAGGCGATCGCCAACACAGGTAGCACCCAGCTCCGCATTGTTGCTGCTCGCACGCCGACTACTTTCTGGAACCTGCCGCCCGCCGCCGACCTTATCATAATATCGAACGGATCAGGATCAGGGCAAGTGGTGGTGGGGCCAATTCGCGATCGACGAGCCTGTGATGTGCAGCGCGCCTCACCAGGAGGATGATGCAATTCGTAGTGTTCAGTTCGGCGTCGGTTGCGCGATCTTGTTCTGCGCGATGATACCCTCGAGGCGCTTGATGTTTTCCAAAAGCCGTTGGCTGGTCAGCACCAGGAAGTAATAGCCGAACTGCGGATTCTGAAAGTAGATCTCGAGCAGCTTCTCGTAAGTGATGGTGAGCACGTGGCCGTCTTCGAGGCAGGTGACCGTTGCCGTGCGCTTGTTGTCGGGCGACAGGAATCCGAGTTCGCCCATCAGCCGCCCCGGCGGCAGCTCGACATTGATCTCGTTGACCAGGAAGTTTCCGGTCACCGTCAGGAACATTTCGTTGGCGTCGTCGTCTTTCTTGAACAGCACGTCGCCCTTTTTGTACTTGCGCTCGGTCATGAACGGCTTCAGCCATTCCATCGAGGTGTCACCTTGCGTCGCACCGCGGGCCATCTTCACAAGCTGAAGCATCTGGCGCAGCCGCCAGGCGTTGATCGGCACCATGAAGAGATACAACAGAAACGTCGTGATGGTTCCCGTCAGCGCGCCGAAGGCCGCAAAGAACGCGCAACCGATCATGTTGGCCACCCGCAAGGGGACCATCGTCTGGGTCAGGAGCGTGGCGACAAAGAAGCCGGCGCCGATCAGCGCGAGCAGGTTGGCGAGCGTGATATTGGCGAGGAAAATTTCAAGCAGGCGGTTGAAGATGGCGTCGTAGGTGACGTTGTCGGGGTCGAGCCCGAGCTGAATCAGGATCTTGGCGACCCGCAAGTTCTCCGTCGCGGTGTCAAGAATGCGGTTGAGAATCTCCGACATGTCGGCACTGAGAATCATGACCATTCCTTGCACAAAATTTGCCGTATCCCGCCTTGTTTTCCGGCTATTCCCGCCAGAAAACCCGGCAGGCCGCCGCTTCCAGACCGAGAGGCGGGTCGATTCCAACGGCCAAACTATACCCCGAAAATCCCCGGTGGCAGGCGGTTTGCAAGGGAGAATCCGGGGGTTTGAACCGCGATTATCCGCCTTTTTGGCCGGGTGAGACGGTCGCAGGCGGCCGTCGCAACGACACAAACGACCTCATGAGGCAGCTGTTCATAAAAGCTCATCCCCTGGGGCGAAGGTGGACGGGCCGGTTCCATTCGCCGCGCCACCCGGTCGCGCGAAAGGGAACATTGGTGCCGTGTTTGTGAAGACTCGGGTCGCGCTATCGGCGGTTCCACACCGTATCTAATGAATGTGGCGGTGGACAGATTATCGTTAACAAAGCGTTAATCTCTGCCGTGACAGCATGGCAGTAGTGATCCGGAATGTTGCGCGATGGTGACACGGCGTAGGATTCACATGTGATTTTATCCTCGAAGTATCGTCTAGCACAAGTATTGCATTGCCTCATGGAGTCCGTCGCGTGTCCTATCAAGGATAGTGCGGAGACTGATTCGAGGGGCCGGTACAGGCAGCGTTTGATGACGTGATGACGACCAAGGATGCGCGTTCAAGCGTTGCAGCAAACCAGATGAGGAGCGGGATACATGTATAACGACTCTCTGTTTAACGCTTTCGCCCGATCGTTTGAGGCGCGAAGCGAAACCGATATGTCGATGGCGGAATATCTTGAGTCGTGTCGAGGGGATCCGATGCGATATGCCAATGCGGCAGAGCGACTACTAGCGGCGATCGGTGAGCCCCAGATGATAGACACGGCCAAGGACCCCCGCCTTGGCCGTATTTTTATGAACCGCACGATGCGTGCCTATCCGGCCTTCGCCGACTTCTACGGCATGGAAGAAACGATTGAACGCATCGTCGGCTTCCTCCGGCACGCAGCGCAAGGTCTCGAAGAGCGCAAGCAGATCCTTTATCTGCTCGGCCCGGTCGGCGGCGGCAAGTCCTCGCTCGCCGAACGGCTGAAGGCGCTGATGGAAGTGCACCCCATCTACGTGCTGAAGGCCGGCGATGAACTCTGGCCGGTGTTCGAAGTCACCGCTCGGCCTGTTCGATCCCGAACAGCTCGGGCCGATGATCGAAGAGAAGTACGGCATTCCGCGCCGGCGTCTCTCCGGGCTGATGAGCCCGTGGTGCTACAAGCGGCTGGAAGATTTCGGCGGCGACATCTCGCGCTTCCGTGTGGCCAAGATCCAGCCCTCGCGGCTGCGCCAGATCGCGGTCGCCAAGACCGAGCCGGGCGACGAGAACAACCAGGATATCTCCTCGCTGGTCGGCAAGGTCGATATCCGCAAGCTCGAAACCTATGCGCAGAACGATCCGGACGCCTACAGCTATTCCGGCGGTCTCAACCGCGCCAATCAGGGCATCCTCGAATTCGTCGAGATGTTCAAGGCGCCGATCAAGATGCTTCATCCGCTTTTGACGGCAACCCAGGAAGGCAACTACATCGGCACCGAGAACATCGGCGCCATTCCCTTCACCGGCGTTATCCTGGCGCACTCGAACGAAGCCGAATGGCAGAGCTTCAAGGGCAACAAGAACAACGAAGCCTTCATCGACCGTATCTGTGTGATCAAGGTTCCGTACTGCCTGCGCGTCACCGAAGAACAGAAGATCTACGAGAAGCTGATCTCCGGCTCCGAACTCGCGGCCGCTCCTTGCGCGCCGTCGACGCTGGAGACGCTGGCGCGTTTCTCGGTGATGTCACGGCTTCGCAAACACGAGAACTCGACGACCTTTGCCAAGATGCGCGTCTATGACGGCGAAAGCCTGAAAGAGAGCGATCCCAAGGCGCGCAGCGTGCAGGAATACAAGGACGCTGCCGGTGTCGACGAAGGCATGGACGGCGTCTCCACCCGTTTCGCTTTCAAGGTCCTCGCTTCGACCTTCAACCACGACACCACCGAACTCGGCGCCGATCCGGTGCATCTGATGTATGTGCTGGAGCAGGCGATCCGGCGCGAGCAGCATTCGGAAGAAATCGAGAAGCGTTATCTCGAATTCATCAAGGCCGAGCTGGTGCCGCGCTATGCCGAGTTCATCGGCAACGAAATCCAGAAGGCGTATCTGGAATCCTATTCCGATTACGGCCAGAACCTGTTCGACCGTTACGTCGACTACGCCGACGCCTGGATCGAAGATCAGGACTTCAAGGATCCCGACACAGGGCAAATGTTAAATCGCGAACTGCTCAACCAGGAACTGACCAAGATCGAGAAGCCCGCCGGCATTGCCAATCCGAAGGACTTCCGCAACGAGGTGGTCAAGTTCTCGCTGCGCTCTCGCGCGCAGAATGGCGGCAAGAATCCGTCCTGGACTTCTTACGAGAAAGTCCGCGAAGTCATCGAAAAGCGCATCTTCTCGCAAGTCGAGGATCTGCTTCCGGTGATCTCGTTCGGATCGAAGAAGGACGGCGACACCGAAAAGAAGCACGGCGATTTCGTCGCGCGGATGGTGGAGCGCGGTTACACCGAGCGGCAGGTCCGCAGGCTCGTCGAATGGTACATGCGGGTGAAACAGGCCGGCTGAGCACGAACTTCGGAGAGTGCAATAGTGGCGATGTTCATTGTCGACCGGCGGCTCAATCCAGGCTCGAAGAGCCTGGAAAACCGCCAGAGGTTTCTCCGCCGCGCCAAGGCGCTGGTGCAGGGCGCGGTGAAGAAAACCTCGGAAGGCCGGGACATCAAGGATGTCCTGGAAGGCGGCGAGGTCTCGATCCCGCTCGACGGGATGCATGAGCCTCGATTCCGCACCGAGGGCGGCACGCGCGACCGCGTGCTGCCGGGCAACAAGAAGTTCGTCGAGGGTGACGTGCTGCCGCGTCCGAACGGTGGCGGCGGCCGCGGTTCGGGGGCAGGCGAGGGCGACAGCGAGGACGATTTTCGCTTTGTGCTGTCGCGTGACGAATTCGTCGACCTGTTCCTCGATGATCTCGAATTGCCGGACCTTGCCAAGCGCAAGCTCGCGGAAGTGGAGAGCGAAGGCCTGCAACGCGCGGGTTACTCGACCTCAGGCTCGCCGGCGAATATTTCGGTGAGCCGCACCGTGCGGCTGGCGCTGGCGCGCCGCGTCGCGCTCAAGCGGCCGAAGCCGGAGACGATTGCCGAACTGGAGGCGGAGCTGGAGGCTTGCACCGATGAAGCCCGGCGCGCCGAGTTGTCAGCCCAGATCGAGACGCTGAAGTCCAAGGCCCGGCGCATTCCCTTTATCGATCCGATCGACATTCGCTACCGGCGTTTCGAGACGGTGCCGAAACCGGTGGCGCAGGCGGTGATGTTCTGCCTGATGGACGTGTCGGGCTCGATGACCGAGCACATGAAGGATCTCGCCAAAAGATTCTACATGCTGCTCTACGTGTTTCTCACCCGCCGCTACCGGCATGTCGAGATCGTCTTCATCCGCCATACCGATCGCGCCGAGGAGGTCGATGAGGAGACGTTCTTCCACGGGCCGGCTTCCGGCGGCACGATGGTATCGAGTGCGTTGCAGACGATGAGCGACATCGTGCGCTCGCGCTTTCGTCCCTCCGACTGGAACATCTATGCGGCGCAGGCCTCCGACGGCGACAACTCGATTGCCGACAGCGGGCTCACCGGGCGGCTGTTGACCGAAAACATTCTCCCCGTCAGTCAGTTTTTTGCCTATCTCGAAGTGGGCGAGGCGAACGGATCGAGCTTCGAGATGCCGGATTCCTCGCTGTGGACGCTGTACCAGCGCCTGCGCAGCGAAGGCGCGCCGCTCTCGATGCGCAAGGTTGCGAGCCGCAGCGAAATCTTTCCGGTGTTTCACGATCTGTTTCAGCGCCGCGGAAGCAAGGAGAAGGCCGCCTCATGACGACCAGCAGCGAACTCCTGTTCGAAGGCGCCGATTGGGATTTCCGGCAGCTCCAGCGCATCCACGATGCCTGCGAGGAGATCGCGCACGGCGAACTCGGCCTCGATACCTATCCGAACCAGATCGAGATCATCACCGCCGAGCAGATGCTGGACGCCTATTCGTCGTCGGGCATGCCGCTGTTCTACAAGCACTGGTCGTTCGGCAAGCGTTTCGCGCATCACGAAACCTTCTATCGCAAGGGCCTGATGGGTCTCGCCTATGAGATCGTGATCAACTCCTCGCCCTGCATCTCGCTATCTGATGGAAGAAAACACCGCGACCATGCAGACGCTGGTGATCGCGCACGCCGCCTTCGGCCATAACCACTTCTTCAAGAACAACTACCTGTTCCGGCAATGGACCGATGCCGACGGCATCCTCGACTATCTCGATTTTGCCAAGGGCTATGTCGCCAGTTGCGAGGAGCGTTATGGCCGCGTCGCCGTCGAAGTGACGCTCGACGCCGCGCATGCGCTGATGTCGCATGGCATCGACCGCTATCCCGGCAAGAAGAATCTCGACCTTCGCTCCGAGGAAAAACGCGCCCGCGAGCGCCGCGAACACGAGCAGAGCGTGTTCAACGATCTGTGGCGCACGGTGCCGACGGGACCGGCCAAGACCGCCGAAATCCAGAACTCGGAGCGGCGGCGCAAGCTGCTCGGCCTGCCGCAGGAGAACATTCTTTATTTCCTGGAAAAGACCGCGCCAAGGCTTGCGCCCTGGCAGCGCGAATTGCTGCGGATCGTGCGCCACATCGCGCAATACTTCTACCCGCAAAGCCAGACCAAGGTGATGAACGAGGGCACGGCGACCTACGTGCACTATCGCATCATGAACCGCCTGCACCAGCAGGGCCGGCTCTCCGACGGCAATTTCCTCGAATTCCTGCAATCACACACCAATGTGGTGTTCCAGCCCGAATTCGACGATCAGCGCTTCTCCGATTTCAATCCCTACGCGCTCGGCTTTGCAATGATGCAGGACATCGAACGCATCGTGACCGTGCCCGACGACGAGGACCGCGAATGGTTCCCGGATATCGCGGGCTCAGGCGACGTCATGGGCACGCTGCGTCATGTCTGGGCCAATTATCGCGACGAGAGTTTTATCAGCCAGTTCCTGTCGCCGAAGCTGATGCGAAGCTGGCGGATGTTCCACCTGCATGACGATCCCTCGTTCACCGAAGGCATCAAGGTCGATGCGATCCACGATCAGCGCGGCTATCGCCGCATCCGCCGCGAGCTCTCGCGGCAATATGACGTCGGCTATATCGATCCCAATATCGAAGTGATGGATGTCGATCTCGCCGGCGACCGGCGGCTGATGCTGCGCCATGTGATGGTGAAGGGCGCCCAGCTCAACGAGACCGATGCCAAGCGCGTGCTGCAACATCTCGCTGATCTCTGGACCTATGACGTATCCATGGTTGAAGTCGACGCCAAGGGCAGCGTCTTGAAGGAATATGTGGTCAGCCCGCGCTCGCTGGCGGTCGCCGCTTGAGCCTTTTTTAAGGCATTCCCATTCGGCGGGGGAAAACCCCGCCACGCCATCAAATGATCGCTTCCCTCGCCGAATTTTGCCCCAATCCCCACCGGATATGGGCATGCGGGTGTTCAGTAGGGGATTACCAATGGCGTACAAGCGGACTGAAGTTGCTATCGAAAAAATCATTGCCTCATGTGATGGCAACATGCGGGGGGCGCTTGAAGCCTTGATGCTCGTCAACGAGCACCTGGAGGAAGAGTTGCAGCGGCTTTATACCATCATGTCGCTCGGCGACGACGGCGAGGAATACCGTTTCGAAACGGTGCACTAGACGAACGCTCATCATTCGATTCCCACTGGCACACCGTCGTTGCCGGGTTTGACCCGGCAACCCATCGATCTGTCATAAGATTTTTTTGCGAAGTCAGATGGGTGCGCGGCACAGCCATTCGAAGAACGGCGTCGCTTCCGCTAGCCTCTGGCCCGCTCATGACGACTGAGGTGACCGATGCTCCTGCTTTATCCCTCCTCCGGCCAATAAAGCCGCATTGGATTATCCACGAGCAACTTGTGTTGCAGCTCGGGCGTCAGCGCAATGTGCGGAATGAAGTCGACCAGAAGGCCGTCGTCGGGCATGTGGCCCTTTAAATTGGGATGCGGCCAGTCCGTGCCCCACAATACGCGGTCAGGGAAGGTCTCGACGAGACGTCGCGCGAAGGGAACCACGTCGCGGTAGGCCTGTTGCTCGCCGCTCAGCGCCGGCGGCCCCGAAACCGACAACCGCTCCGGGCAACTGACCTTCGACCACACGTTTTCGTGGCGCCTCATGAAATCGACAAACAGCGCGAATTCAGCCCCGTCCACGGGCTTCGTCACATCCGGCCGGCCCATGTGATCGACTACGATGGTGGTCGGCAGGCTGGTGAAGAAATCCATCAGCTCCGGCAGATCCACCGCCTCGAAATAGATCACGACATGCCAGCCGAGTTTGGCGATGCGGCCTGCGATCTCCATCAACTCGTCCTTCGGGGTGAAATCAACCAGCCGTTTGACGAAGTTGAATCGCACGCCGCGGATGCCGGCCTGGTGCAGCGCCTGCAACTCCGCATCGCCGATGTTGCGCTTCACCGTGGCAATCCCGCGCGCTTTGCCGTTCGCTGCGCGCAACGCATCGACCACGGCCGAATTATCAGCGCCGTGGCAGGTCGCCTGCACGATCACATTGCGGGAAAAACCGAGATGATCGCGCAGCGTAAACAGCTGTTCCTTGGAGGCGTCGCAGGGTGTGTATTTGCGCTCGCTCGCGAAAGGGAATTGCGCGCCGGGTCCGAACACATGGCAATGCGCATCGACCGCACCTTCCGGCAATTTGAAGCGTGGCTTCGAGGGACCGGCATACCAGTCGAGCCAGCCGGGTGTTTTTTCAAATGGCATGGGTGGTCTCTTCTGGTGAAGCTTTGTCGGAATTGGTGACTTAGCTCCTTTTAAGATCTCGCGAAAGCGATGAGCGGTTCGATATCATGATTGTCGGCGGCCTTGAGAGCCGTGATGTAAGTATCGCGCGCCGAGCCCGCTGCCTGGATATTGGAACCACCCCATGTAAAGCGCTTGCTGCCAAGCTGCATTATAAGGATGTCAGCCGCAAGCCGCGACCAACGGCCATTACCGTTCGGAAAAGGGTGTGCAGAAACCAACCGATGATGAAAGCGGACAGCGATTTCATCATTCGGATATGACTTGTGCTCGATCCAATAGCGGACGTCGTCGAGCGTATTTCGAAGCTCGATTTCGATGAGATGAGGTTTGACGCCCAAGTTTCGTTCGGAGGTTCGGTGTTTTCCGGCCCAGCGCCAAACCTGGTTGAACATGCGACGGTGCAAACTCTTGAGAAAATTTTCGCGAGTCGCGACCTTGCGTCGCCCGAAGGCCCACCGAACGGCGGCAGCGATGTTTTTCTGTTCAAGTTCGTTGAGTTCGCTGCGTAACGTGATGTGTGTCGGGATCAGGTCTTCGCGTTCGGTGGGCGTGAGTGGAGTTGCATGATCGTCGGCGGCATGTAGAACAGTCATTCATCATCCCAGAGACGCTTGGGGTGGCGTAGTAATTCCTCGATCATTTGCCGGCGTAGCCCGCTTGCAGCTTGTTTGTCTTTGACGGCCTGATCTTCGAGCCGCATTGTTTGCTCGATAGCTTGCGACTGGCGCTCGGCAATGAGTTCGGCCCGCTTGGTGACGACTTCCGCAAGGGGATGTTCGGGTACCAAGACGTATACTAGGCGACAGCCAAGCGCTTCTGCGGCGCGTTGCAGGGTGTTGAGCGTTAGGTTCCCGTTTTGCTCGGACTTTTCAAGTTCTACGATGCGCGGCTGCGATACTCCGAGGCGGTGTGCATATTGGCTTGTGGTCATGCCCAGGGCATCGCGAATAGCACGCACCCAGCCTTTCGGCGGGCGCTGAAGCTTCGTGAGCGCCCGCAGGCTTGAAAAGCGCTTGTCGAGGTGGAGGATTGCATCTCTCATGAAATAAGATATACCTTATCCTCAGTATATATTTCAATAAGCTATAAGTTATTAAATTATCTATGGTTTATAATCTATCTCTTATAGATAATGAAACTAAGCAATTGTAAGGCTATGATTTTTTTGGATCCTTTAATTCTATCCCAGCCAAAATCCGATCCGCCTCCGTCCGCCAATCTCGCGCTCCGCGCAAATTCCTTCGTGCCGCGTTCGCCGAACAGGCCTTCGTCGGCGAGATCCGCCACCCAAGCCTGACGCTCGGCGGTGCCTTGCGACGACCACGGCGTGAGGCCCGCCTCGCGCACGGTCTCGGCGACCTCGCGCACCTCTTCGCTGCGGCGGCGGCCGTGTTCGATCACGCGCTGGAAGAAATACGCGCCTTGCTTTTCCCAGTCGATGCCGGGAAACGTTTCCTTAAGCGATGCCAGCACCGCATCCTCCACGCCGTAGGCGCGCGCGGTGGTGAAGCTCTCGATCACCATCGCCTCCAGCCCCTTGATCATGACGCTGCGGCACATCTTCACCGCGGACGCCACGCCAAGCTTGTCGCTTGCGACCTTGGCGGCAAAGCCCAATTCCACCAGCTTTGGCGCAAGTGCTGCCGCATCGCCGCCACCGAGCAACAGCGGCACTTTGATCCGATAGGGCGGCAGTGACGTCATCACCGCGCCCTCGACATAGCGCCCGCCGGCCGCATCGATCATGCCGGCCGCGCGTTGTTTCGCGCCGGGCGAAGCCGAATTGAAATCGAGAAACCACGCGCCTTGCTTGACGGCACCAGCGCATGCCTTCGCCACCGGCACGGCCTGACTGGCAGTGACGGCCGAAACAAGAAGATCGGATTGCGCGGCGAGATCGGCGTGTGACGCCGTCAGCGTGACGCCGTGTTGCTTGGCATGGTCGCGCAAGGCGCCTCCGGTCTGATCGCTGCGAAGCTTGATGTCGTAAGCGGCAACCTTGACCTCCTGCTTGCGGAGATCTTCGGCGAGGATGCGGCCGACCTCGCCATAGCCGATCAGGCCGACTTGCCATTGCTTGGGGTCTGTAGCGAGCGCGGTCATGTTTCTCACCCTTTCTTGGCAGGAAATTTCCTCATCGCGAGGAGCGCGAGCGACGACGCGATCCAGCGCCGCCGGAAAGAAAGACTGGATCGCTTCGCATTCGCTCGCGATGGCGGTTGATAGGTCTTTGTCATCGGCTCACTGCTTCGGAATCTTCGCCTTCTCGATTACGGCTCGCCATTTATTGATATCGGATTTCAGACGGTCTTCGATCGCCTCCGGCGTGCCGGCCCTGGCTTCGATGCCGAGCGCGAGCAGTTTTTTCCTGGTCTCGGCATCGCCCAATATGTCCTGCAAGGCGGCATTCAGCGTCTTGATAACCTCGGGCGGTGTGCCCGATCGGGCAAACAGCGCATTCCACGACACGACATCATAGCCGCTGACGCCGCTCTCCTGCGCGGTGGCGAGTTGTGGCGTCGATTCCGAGCGAACCCCGCCGGAGGACGCCAATGCTACGAGCTTGCCGTCGGCGATATTGCCCTGGAGCACCGAATAGCTGTCGACGACGAGCGAAACATTGCCCTGCAACAGCGCTACTTCAGCTTCGTGGTTGCCGCGAAACGGCACCAGCGTGAAGTCGATATTGGCCGACGTCTTGAACAACTCAGCAGACAGGTTCTGCGTCGAGCCGACATTGATGGTGCCAACATTCAGCGCGCCCGGCTTGGCTTTGGCGGCGGCGATGAATTCAGCGAGCGTCTTGAAGCCGGAAGCGGCGCTGGTAACAAACGCGAAGTCGAAGAATCCAAGGCTCGAGACGGCCACAAAATCCTTCACCGGGTCGAACGGCAATTTCTCGAACAATGAAACGCTGACTGCGGTGCCGTTGGTCAGCATGATCAGCGTGTAGCCGTCCGCGGCCGCACCCAGTGCCGTGCGCGCCGCGGAGATGCCGCCGGCGCCCGGTTGATTTTCGACGTAAAAGCGCTGGCCGAGTTTGCCGGAGAGTTTCTCCGCGACGATACGCGCGGTCGAATCCGCCACGCCGCCGGCGGCAAAGGGAACGACAAGGCGCACGGGACGGTTCGGATAATTGGCCTCGGCAAACGCCGGATGCGCCGCGCCGAATGCGAAAGCCGCCAGGACAGCGAAAGCGAGCCAATGGCGAGGCTTCAAGGAATGGAATATTTTCATCGCCCGCACGATAGTTGGGGCGAATGGATCATTCAATCCGTCCCCGGTCGCACCGGCTATGCCTTTCAAAGGTCAGGTCATGGCCATTTGCGTTGACAGGCAGGTCTGGCGCCCCTTTATTGTCGTCCGCCGAGCTTTGGAGACAAAAAATGCCGATCAATCGACGCGACGCCCTGAAGATGTCAGCCGGTCTCGCCGCTACCGCCGGCGGGTTTTCCTGCATCGAATTGGCCAAGGCCGGTCCCATCGAGGTGCCCGTCATCGACAAGCTCAGCGTGCGCGTTCTCGTCGATAGCGCCAGCGACATCTTCTTCAAACCCGCCGAAGTCGCCGGCGTGAAGACCGAGCCCGGCCGCTCGGCGAATTCGCTGCGGCCGCTGCACAGCGAATGGGGTCTCTCATTATTCCTCGAACCGCAGAGGGGCGAAATCAAGCGCACGCTTCTGCTCGACTACGGATGGACGCCCGAGGCCATCAACGGCAACATCGAGTTGCTCAAGGTCGATCCTTCGAAGATCGAGGCGCTGATCATGAGCCACGGTCATTGGGATCACCTCGGCGGCATGATGGGATTTCTCGACACGCATCGGAAGTCGATGCCCGCCGACCTCACGATGTATGCCGGCGGCGAAGACAATTTCTGCCAGCGCTATAACCGCGTCGGGCAGACCGGTGATCTGGCCGACTTCGGCATGCTCGACCGCCGCGACCTCGCCAGACGCGACGTCAAGGTCATGCTGTGCGAAACGCCGACCGTGATCTCCGATGTGGCCTTCACGACCGGCAGGATCAAGCGCAGCTCGATCGAAAAGGTGCTGCCGAACACCATGGTCGAGTTCAAGCAGAAGGACGGCGCGGGCTGCAACTGGAGTCATTATTTGCCGGCCGAGATGGAAGGCAAGATCGTGCCCGACGAGCATATCCACGAGCATGCGACCTGCTTCAACCTGAAAGACAAGGGCCTCATTGTGATCTCTTCCTGCGGTCATGTCGGCATCGTCAATTCGGTGCGGCAGGCGATGGAAGTCTCTGGCGTCGAGAAGGTGCATGCGATCATGGGCGGTTTCCATCTTGGCCCCGCGCCCGCCGATTATCTGACGCAGGTCGTCGCCGAAATCGCCAAGCTCAATCCGGATGTGTTGATCCCGATGCATTGCTCGGGGCTCAACTTCACCCAGGAAGCGCAGCGGCAGATGCCCGGCAAGGTGCTGACCACCACCACCGGCACGCGTATTACGTTCGGCGTTTGAGCGAAAAAATCATGCGAAGCCGCGGAGCGAGAGCGTGGCGACTGATCGCCGCGCTTCTGATGCTCGGGCTCGCCGCCGGCGTGGCATGCGCCGAAGACACCCCGCCCGATCAGGCCGCCGCCGCGCAGATGATGGACGACCTGATGTATGGTCAGGGTACAGTCGGCGGTCCCTTCACGCTCACCGACCACACCGGGCGCACGCGCAGCGACAGCGAATTTCGCGGCCAACTGATGATCGTCTATTTCGGCTACACGTTCTGTCCCGACGTCTGTCCGGCGGATCTGATGGCGATCACGCAGGCGCTCGATGCGCTGGGTCCTCTGGCGAAAAGCATTCAACCGATCTTCATCACGGTCGATCCCGAACGCGATACCAAAGTGCTTGGCGAATATATACGGGCGTTTCACAAGAGCCTCATCGGGCTCACTGGCTCGCCGGAAGAAATCCGCAAGGTTGCCAACGCCTATAAGGCGTTTTACGCGAAGGTGCCTCCCGAGCGTAACGGTGGCTATGCGATCGACCACACCGGGGTTATCTACCTGATGGGTAAGGACGGCGAATATCTCGGCTTCATGCCGCCGCAGACGGACCCGCAAAAACTGACAGAAGTCCTGCGCAAATATCTGGCGAAGTAGCGGGATTCTTACATTGGCCTTACAGCGCCCCGTTCCCGTTAACCCCGTCGCTGTTTGAAAGCTTGTCGTGCGAGCCAAAAGGCCGCAAAGCTTATGGGCCGAAACTTTCGCCCATGGACCGATTGATGCGTCTACTGGTTGTCGAAGACAATGCGCTGTTGTCCGAGCTGCTCGCCAAGGGCCTGCGGACGGCCGGCTATGAGATCGACCTGCTCTCGACCGCGGCCGAGGCTCGCGCGGCACTGATGACCACGACCTATGCGGCGGTCGTTCTCGATCTTGGCCTGCCCGATGGCGACGGGCTCGCGATCCTGCGTGAATTGCGTCATCGCAAGGATTTCGACCCCGGTCTTGGTGCTCACCGCGCGCGGCGGCTTGCAGGATCGCGTCTCGGGTTTGCGCTCGGGCGCCGACGATTACATGGTCAAGCCGTTCGCGCTGGAAGAGCTGGTGGCGCGGCTCGAGGCCCAGTTGCGCCGGCCCGGCCAGCAACTCGGTAACTCCCTGCGCGTCGCCAATCTGGAATTCGACCTGCGCGACCGTCAAGCCGTGATCGATGATCAGCCGCAGGTGCTGTCGTCGCGCGAGACGGCGGTGCTCGAACTCCTGATGCGCAGCAAGGGAAGGGTGGTTTCGAAAAAGCAGGTCGAGGACCACATTTTCGGACTTTCGGGCGATGTCGCTTCCAACGCCGTCGAAGTCTATATTCATCGCCTGCGCAAGCAGTTGTCCGACCGGGGCGCCAAGGTCACGATCCACACCATCCGCGGTGTCGGATATCTCATTTCAGAGGAAAAGCGTGATCCGGTTTAAATCGATCATCTCTCGGATCGTGATCCTGCATGTGATCGTGGTCGCGATCACATCGGTCCTGATGTCGGTGGCGCTGTCGTGGCTGCTCAGCATCGCCACCACCCAAATCCACAACGAGGCGATGGAAGAGCAGGCGGTGTCGCTTGCCAGCCATCTCGTGCTCGATGCGAACGGTCATCTTTCGCTGGATCTGCCGCCGAATCTTCAGGGGCTCTACTCGCAGCCTTACGGGCGATATTCCTATGCCGTCATCGACGAGACCGGCAAGACGCTGTTTTCCTCGCTCAAGGACAACGCGCCGGTTTTCACCGCCGACCCGCGCGCGCCCACGGTGCAGTTTCTGGATACAAGGATCGGAGAGGCCGCCATTTCCGGCGCCAGCGTCCGCCGCCGCACCGTCGGCGGCAAGACGGTGTGGGTGCAGGCGGCAGAAGATCTCGCCAACAACGATGTCCTGATCGACGATATCGTCGATGATTTTTACCGGCATGTCGGCTGGATCACGCTGCCGATCCTGCTGCTGCTGCTCGTGATCGACATCGCGATCTTCCGCCGTGCGCTGCTGCCGTTGCGGCAGGCCTCCGAGACCGCCCAGCACATCACGCCCGCGCGCACCGATATTCGCCTGCCGTTCCAGGAAATTCCGACCGAAGTGCGGCCGCTGGTATCCGCCATCAACAAGGCGCTCGATCGCCTCGAAGAAGGCTTCCGGTTGCAGCGCGAATTCACCGCGGACGCGGCCCATGAGTTGCGCACGCCGCTGTCTATCCTGCGCACCCGCGTGGAGACGCTCGACGATCCCCGTGTCGCCAGCGCGTTGCGTCAGGATATCGAGTTGATGAGCCGGGTGGTCGGCCAACTGCTCGACATTGCCGAGCTGGAAGCATTTGCGATCGATCCCGCGGAGGTCGCCGATCTGCAAGCGGCAGCTGCGGAAGTCGCAGGCTTCATCGCGCCGCTGGCGCTCGAGCAGGGCCGCGAAATCGCGCTGCTGGGCGCCAGTGAGCCGGTCCTCGTCAAGGGCAATGTCGAGATGATCAAGCGCGCGATCCGCAACCTCGCCGAGAACGCGATCCGGCACACGCCGAAGGATACGGTGGTTGAATTCGTCGTCGAGGAAAGCGGCACGGTCACGGTTCAGGATCGCGGCCGCGGGATTTTGCCGGAGGAGCGCGACCTGATCTTCCGCCGCTTCTGGCGCAGCGACCGCAACAGCCAGGGAAGTTCGGGGCTGGGCCTGTCGATCGTGCAGCGCATCGCCGAGTTGCACGGCGCCAGCATCGAGGTCGAGAACCGGGTGATGGGCGGCGCGCAGTTTTCCCTGCATTTTATTCCGGCCCCGTCATATCCGAAGGCTTGACGCGGCCCTGCCTGGTGCGATCAACATAGCGCGCTTAAAGCTCCCCGAAAGATAAGACGGATCACGGGGGAAAGATCAAAGGGATGCCTCCAATGAGGCTCCATCCGTCCTTCTGGAGGAAGTAGCCGATGTCTCGTTCTTTTCTGGCGGCCGTCATCACCATGGCCGGCCTTTTTTCCGCCAGCCCCATCGCGCGCGCGCAAGACGCCAGCGCGCCCGTCACCATTGTGGTCTATACCGAGGTCGCGCCTGCCAAGGCGGCCGCGGCCAAAAAGTTGATCGCCGGCTACGCGGCGGA
>CAVVZW010000128.1:0-42860 GCA_963752265.1 uncultured Alphaproteobacteria bacterium | reverse complement strand
CTGATCACATGGTTCGCGCTGGCGGGTGCGGTGGTGATCGCGTTCTTTGTCTGGTGGCGGGGAAAACGCCGCAGCATCGGGTGAGAGCCGGCAAGTTTGTCGGCCCTCAATCGAGTGCGAAGCCCGTCAGTACACCTGCTTGTTCTCCCGGCCGGCGACCGCCACCTGCTCTGTCTGGACGGCCTCGAGCCGCGCCATCATCAGGATGCCCGCCACGAACGTCAAACCCAGGTCCTCGGCCTGTTCGATGGCGTCGTCGATTCTTTCAACCAGCACCCTCGTTGTATTGTCTCGAAACATCAGAATCCCCCATGATTCTTGTAGGCATCGCAGCGCTTGAATTCATCATCCGGTGATGCTGGATGACGACGAACATGAAACCAATATGGTCAGACGGCTGGGACCAGATCTCGGATGACAGGGCGCTCGATGACGGGAAGGCCCTGCCAAACGAGCATCGGCCCGGGAATGGAGCGTCCGCCGCAACTCTGTATCCAGGCCTGCTCGGTGATCTCGACCTGCACGGCGACCGTCGACATTGAATCAACGTCGATGGGAAGACCAAGCGGGCGGGCGTTCCAGCCTTGATCAAGCAGGCGCGGCAACCACCAGGTCTCCAGAACAATTGTGAAGGCCGACAGCCCTATTGAAAGGCCGTATTCCATGGTAGCGGCCCGAATCATGGCTTCGACGCGGGGGCCGGCATGTTCGCCACGCCGGCTCGGGATCACAAAAATCCGCGACAGCTCGTAGACGTCTGCGCGACGCACCGGGCCATCGATAGAAAGTCTTGGAAAGAGATCGCTGAGGAGCGTCGGCATCATCGTTGGAACTAATCGCATGCCGGCGATGATCGATCGGCCCTCCAGCCCCAGCAGGTAAACCGTCTCGTCGGTGTCGAACTGGTCTATCTCGCGCTTATCGGGGCGGTCGAGAGCCATCCACTTGCGCTCAAGGACGTAGATCTTGTAGCGGAGGCGAAAATAATCTTCGAGAATGTCAGAATATAAATGGCGGTTGTCGCGGCTGATGACGTGAACTTCCATGGAATTCCTCCCGAAGCAGCGCACCGTGCGCGGTATCGGGAGAGTGTTTTTTTGCTTGTCATCCGACTACTGTCCGAAAGGACAGGCTGGTGCCCCGTTCCAACGTTCGCCTCCCGCTAGAGCTTGATTAGGCCCCAGGCCAGGGCCTTGGCGACCGCCGAGGTCCGGTTGACGGCGTTCAGTTTGCGTGAAGCTTCAATCAGATGAAACTTCACCGTTCGTTCCGAAATCCTGAGAATGACCGAGACTTCCCAAGATGTCTTGCCGCCGGCAACCCAGCGCAGGACTTCCCGTTCGCGGGCCGTCAGCAAGCTGCGCTTCTGTCGCTCCGGCCGCGCAAGCGACCGGAGCCGGTTATAGACATAGACCCCGATCAGCTGGAGTGCGTTTTTCCCGACGGGGTCGAGGTTCAGATACTCGGTCGCGAGGCTGATGGCGGCGCCGCCTTCGTCGTAGTGCAGTGGAATGCAATACCCATCCACCAGCCCAAATTCCGTGGCGCGGGTCATAACGAGATGGGCGGCGGGATCGTTGTCCTTGTCGTATCGCGCTTCAGCCCATCCGAAAGGTTGCACGGTCGAGGCGCCATAACGCGGGATCGGATCCACCGAAACGAAGTTTTCGCTTGTATATACTTTGAACCATTCCCGCGGCCAGCCATTGGCAAGCGTTACGTCGGCAAGCTCGGTGCCGGGCTGCGGGATGCCGGCCATGATGTAGGCATGAAATCCGCACGCATCGATTTCGGACTCGAATAACTCAACGATGCCGGGCGCGCTCAGTCGCTCAACCGCGTCCACAAAGTCGAGAGCCCGCCTACCCCACTGCCGGGCTGCGTCCGCCATCGTATCCCCTCTAGTCCCCGCCAGAGATTGCAACCTCACCGTGCTTGCGTCAATTACGGATAGGTCCCCTTCCCCGGTTCAGGAACGCTTTCGCCGGGACGTGATCAAGAAGGGCGCGAGCGGTGGCGGACCCGGCTCATGCCGCCAGTGCGGCAACGCATGAGACGACAGGCACACGCGCAGCCGCGCCGGTGCGTTTTGCATCGCTATCGCGGGAAGGTGGGGGAAGAAGCGGTTTCCACTTGCCGGCAAAACGCTTATGGTGGCGCCGCTTTGCCCCGGCAAGATGATTTGTATATGAAAGTCAAAGGTTTGATGGAATGTCGGACCTTTGGAGCGGGGTACGAACTTCGAAAAATGAGCACTGGTTTGACGCGATACATTTCGACGCGGGGGGAGGCTCCCGTCCTGGGTTTCTGCGACGTCATGCTGGCCGGCCTCGCCCGCGACGGCGGCCTCTACGTGCCCGAAGTCTGGCCACAGCTCTCGCATGAGGCCATCGCCGGATTTTCCGGACGGCCCTATTGGGAAGTCGCCGTCGAAGTGATTCGCCCCTTTGTCGGCGACGAGATTTCCGATGCCGATCTCGGCCGCATGGCCAACGAGGCCTACGCGGTGTTTCGTCACCCAGCGGTGGTGCCGCTCGACCAGATCGGGCCCAACCAATTCCTGCTGGAGCTGTTTCACGGTCCGACGCTGGCGTTCAAGGACGTCGCGATGCAGTTGCTGTCGCGGCTGATGGACCATGTGCTGGCGAAGAGGGCCGAGCGCACCACGATCGTGGTGGCGACATCAGGTGACACCGGAGGCGCCGCGGTCGACGCGTTTGCCGGTCTCGACAACGTCGACCTCGTCGTCCTGTTTCCGCACGGCCGCATCTCGGAGGTGCAGCGCCGGATGATGACCACGACCGGCGCGGGCAACGTTCATGCACTCGCCATCGAGGGCACTTTCGACGACTGCCAGGCGATCGTGAAGGATCTGTTCAACGATCACGCCTTTCGCGACGCGGTCGCCCTGTCCGGGGTCAATTCCATCAACTGGGCGCGCATCGTGGCGCAGGTGGTGTATTACTTCACGTCCGCGGTGGCGCTCGGGGCGCCGGCGCGGAGCGTGGATTTCACCGTGCCGACCGGCAATTTCGGCGACATCTTTGCGGGCTTCGTGGCCAAGCGGATGGGGCTGCCGATCAGGCGGCTGCGCATCGCCTCCAACGTCAACGATATCCTGCCGCGCACCCTCAAGACCGGTATCTACGAGACCCGCGAAGTCCACGCCTCGACTTCACCGTCGATGGATATTCAGGTGTCGTCGAATTTCGAACGCCTGCTGTTCGAAGCGAGCCACCGCGATGCGGCGCTGGTACGCGGGCTGATGGCGTCGCTGAAGCAATCTGGTCGCTTCGTGCTGCCCGATTCGGTTCTGGCCGCGGTACGCGCCGAATTCGATGCCGGCCGCGCCGATGAAACCGAGACCAGCGCGGTCATTCGCGCGGCCTGGCGCGAAGCGGGCGATCTGGTCGATCCGCATACGGCGGTTGCGCTGGCGGTTGCCGACCGCGACAATCCGGATTCGGGCGTGCCCAACATCGTATTGTCGACGGCGCATGCCGCCAAGTTTCCCGATGCGGTGGAAGCGGCCTGCGGTGTGCGGCCGGAACTGCCGTCATGGCTGGAAGGCCTGATGACCAGGCCCGAACATGCCCAGGTCATGAAAAACAACAAGGTCGAAGTTGCGCGATTTATCCGCTCGGTCAGCCGGGCCGCGAAAGAAGGAACTGCGGGATGAGCGTCGAAGTCACCAAGCTGCCGTCCGGCCTTACCGTCATCACCGATACCATGCCGCATCTTCAGACGGCCGCGCTCGGCGTATGGGCGGGCGTCGGAGGCCGTCATGAAAAGATCAACGAGCACGGCATCTCGCATCTGCTCGAACATATGGCGTTCAAGGGCACGACGCGTCGCACCTCGCGCGAAATCGTGGAGGAGATTGAGGTGGTCGGCGGCGATCTCAACGCCGGCACCTCGACGGAAACCACCGCCTACTACGCGCGGATCATGAAGGCCGACGTTCCGCTGGCGCTCGACGTGCTCTCCGACATTCTCACCAATCCTTCTTTCGTGCCCGACGAACTCGAGCGCGAGAAGGGCGTGATCGTGCAGGAGATCGGCGCGGCGCAGGATACGCCCGACGATGTCGTGTTCGAGCACCTCAACGAACTGTGCTACCCCGATCAGCCCATGGGGCGTTCCTTGCTCGGAACGGCGAAGACGCTGAAGTCGCTCAACCGCGATATGCTGCGGGGGTACCTTTCGACGCATTATCGCGGCCCCGACATGGTGGTCGCCGCCGCGGGCGCGGTCGAGCACAAGCGGGTGGTGGAGGAGGTCGCGCAGCGCTTTGCGAGCTTCGACGGCACGCCTGCGCCAAAACCGGAGCCCGCGATGTTCGGCAAGGGCGGCTCGCGCGTGGTGCATCGTGAGCTGGAGCAGGCGCATCTGACGCTGGCGCTCGAGGGGGTTCCGCAAACCGATCTGTCGTTGTTCTCGCTTCAGGTATTTACCAACATTCTCGGCGGCGGAATGTCGTCGCGGCTGTTTCAGGAAGTGCGTGAAAAGCGCGGCCTCTGCTATTCGATCTACGCGTTTCACGCGCCTTATACCGATACGGGATTTTTCGGCCTCTATACCGGCACCGACCCGGGCGACGCCCCGGAGATGATGGAGGTTATCGTCGATGTCATCAACGAGGCCGTTGAGACGTTGACGGAAGCCGAGATTACCCGCGCCAAGGCCCAGATGAAGGCCGGGCTGTTGATGGCGCTGGAAAGCTGTAGCTCGCGCGCGGAGCAGTTGGCACGTCATATCCTGGCCTATGGGCGGCCGCTGGCAGTTGACGAACTGGTGGCAAGGATCGACGCGGTAAGTGTAGAGACGACCCGAAATGCGGCGCGTGCGCTGATGTCCCGCAGCCGGCCCGCGGTTGTCGCGCTCGGCGGTGGCAGGGGACTAGACACGGCGGTCGCTTTTGCGGAAGGTTTGACGAAATCGAAGGCGAAGGAGCGCCTTCACTAAAGGCCGTTGCGCGATAACCGGATCATGATCCCCGTCTGATCATGATCCTGTTCGAGCATCGGGTGGAGTTTGATGCATGGCTCTGTTTCGATTGCCTTCGAGCGGACCCGCAGCCCTTGTCCCGCGCGGTCACGGCCTGTTGTTGCGCGCCCCGCAGATGTCGGACTTCATGCAGTGGGCGCATTTGCGGGAAGTCAGCCGTGGCTACCTGACCCCGTGGGAGCCGATCTGGCCGTCGGACGATTTGACCCGGTCGGGTTTCCGGCGGCGGCTGCGCCGCTATGCCGAAGATATCGCGGCCGACAGGTCATACCCCTTCATCGTTTTCCGCGAGGCCGATGGCGTCATGATCGGCGGGATCACGCTCGCCAATGTCCGGCGCGGCATCGTCCAGGCCGGCACGATCGGCTACTGGGTCGGACAACCGCACGCGCACCGTGGCCATATGACGATGGCCTTGCGCGTGCTGTTGCCGTCGCTGTTCGGCGAACTCAATTTGCACCGCATCGAAGCCGCCTGCATCCCCTCCAACGCGCCGTCGATCCGGGTGCTGGAGAAGTGCGGCTTTACCCGCGAGGGCCTGGCGCGGCGCTATCTCTGCATCAACGGCGTATGGCAGGACCATCTGCTCTACGGCCTGCTGCATGAGGATTTCCGCGGCTGATAACCCTGCTTTCAGCGGCTAACCTTGTTTCCAAATTGTGACGGACGCCTTGGGTTTGCCGCCATTGCGCTGCTATAAGCACTCGCCATGCGCGCCTTCGAAGGCGCCATGCTATTCGGCGGATTTTGTTGGGGATTTTCCGGTAATGTTGCACGGGCGAATTGGGCAGGCGAGGGTGGCGGCCGTGGTCGGCCACAGGCGCACCGCACTGGCGCTTGCCGTGACCGGTCTGCTTTCGGGGTGCGGCGGCACCGCCGTCAATAATCCCTTCAGCACCGCACCGCCTCCTGACGCGGAAATTCCGACGATCAGCGAGAGGTTCGATCAGTTGTTCGGCAGCCGCGGCAAGGTCTCCGAAACCGCGCCTGACGGAACGGAAGTTGACTGTCCGGTGGTGAAAATTCGCGCCGGCGCGTCCACCTACGGGGTGGCGCCGCCCGGCAAGCAGCCGGTGGCCAGTGAGTTGAACTATCAGGCGACCATCACCCGGACCGCGCGTGACTGCCGGCGCACCGGCAACGGTCAGATCGTTGCACGTATCGGCGTTCAAGGCCGCGTTATCGCTGGCCCCGCCGGCGCGCCTGCGACCATCGAAGTTCCGCTTCGCGCCGCGGTCGTGCAGACCGGGGTTCAGGAAAGGGTGCTTACCACGCAGGTGTACCGAACCACGGTGTCGATGACGGAAGGTGGCGGCTCGTTCAGCGTCGTCGGCGAGGATCTGGTTTTCAACATGCCCGCGAATCTCACGAGCGATTCCTTTGTTTTCTATGTCGGCTTCGACCCGCAAGCGATACCGCAGCAGCAGCCCAAAGCGCCGCGTCGCAAATAACGACGATGCTTGATCAAGAAAAAAGCCGGCGCATAACCCCGGCTTTTTTCTTGTAAACAGAACTCGTGGACGGGAATCGTCAGTTCAGCTTTTCGCGAACTTCGGTAATGCCTTTGGCCAAGAGGTTGTCGGCGACCTGACCCTTCACGGTCTGCGACAGGATGGTGGAAGCCGCCGTCACCGCCGCATTGGCCGCAGCGGCTCGCACATCGGCGAGCGCCTGGGCTTCGGCAAGCGCGATCTTGCTCTCGGCGCTCTTGGTCCGCCGCGCCACAAAATCCTCCATCTTCGCTTTCGCCTCAGTAGCAATACGCTCGGCATCGACCTTCGCCGCGGCGATAATGTCCTGGGCCTCCCGCTCGGCGCTGGCGCGCTTGGCCTTGTATTCTTCGAGCAGGCTTGCCGCCTCTTGCTTGAGACGGTGGGCGTCGTCGAGTTCGGCTTTGATGCGTTCGCTGCGATGGTCGAGCGCCGTCAGCACGGTACGGTGGACACCGACATAGGCGAACACGCCCATCAGGATGACGAAACCAACGGCGACCCAGAATTCCGGTTCGGCGAACATCATCAAACTTACCCTTACCCTTTCAAGGACGCGTCAACGGCATGTCCAACCGAAGCGCCGTCGGGTGCGATGCCGGTCAGCCGCTGCACGATCGCAGCCGCCGCATCGGTTGCAATGCCGCGCACATTGCTCATCGCGGCTTCCCGCGTCGAGGCGATGGTCTTTTCAGCATCCGCCAGTTTGACCGCCAACTGCTCTTCCAGCGTCTTGCGCTCGGCCTCGGACGCCGCATTCAGCTTTTCACGGGTCTCCGTGCTGATCGCCTGTGCACGGGAACGGGCGGCGGCCAATTCGCTCTCATAGGACTTGAGCGCGCTGTCGGAATCATCCTTCAGCTTTTGGGCTTGCGCCAAATCGCCGTCGATCGCGTTCTGACGTGCGTCAAGCACGCCGCCGACGCGTGGCAGCGCAATTTTCGAGACGATCAGATACAGCGCGACGAACGCAATCACCAGCGACACCAGCTGTGAGGCGAAGGTGTCTTTCTGGAACGGCGGGAACGGCGCCTTGTGGCCGCCGTCGGCCTCTGTATGGGCGCTTGTGCCCTTCGGCTCGCCATGACTTTCAGCCACGGGCTTCTCCTGTTCGGCTAACCGAGATTTCGATTCCCGCCTCTTGAACAGAGGCGGGATCGGCGATGGATCAGAGCGCAAACAGCAGGAGCAGCGCGATCAGCAGCGAGAAGATGCCGAGCGCTTCGGTCACCGCGAAGCCGAAAATCAGGTTGCCGAACTGGCCCTGGGCGGCCGACGGGTTACGCACCGCGGCGGCAAGGTAGTTGCCGAAAATGATACCCACGCCGGCGCCGGCGCCACCCATGCCGATGCAGGCAATACCAGCACCAATGTACTTCGCGGCAATCGGATCCATGAAACGAACTCCTTCTTGAGGTTTGTTGGGTGGGCCGGTCAGTGGCCCGGATGGATAGCGTCGTTGATGTAGATGACGGTGAGAATGGTGAAGACGTAGGCCTGGAGGAAGGCGACCAGTAGCTCGAGCGCGGTCAGCGCCATCACCATGCCGAGCGGCAGGACGGCGCCGAAATAACCGGCAATGCCGAGGCCCGCCAGCAGCGGAATGAAGCTTGCGAATACGGCGAGCGCGATGTGGCCCGCCAGCATGTTGGCGAACAAACGCACCGAATGTGAGATCGGCCGCAGAAAGAACGAGAAGATCTCGATGAACACGACCAGCGGCAGGATGAAGATCGGAATGCCCGACGGCACGAAGATCTTGAGGAACTTCAGACCGTTTTTGTAGAAGCCGTAGATCACGACGGTGAAGAACACCAGGAACGCCAGCGCCGCCGTGACGATGATGTGGCTCGAAATCGTGAAGCTGTAGGGAATGACGCCGACCATGTTGGAAACGGCGAGCAACATGAAAATCGAAAAGATCAGCGGAAAGAACTTCATTCCTTCCTTGCCGGCGTTCGACCGGATGGTGGTCGCCACGAACTCGTAGGCGATTTCGGCGACCGACTGGATGCGCCCTGGTACCAGACGCCGGCCCGAGCCGAGCATCAGCAGCGTGATCAGGGCCACGGCGCCGAACATGTAGGCCGAGGAATTGGTGAAAGCGATCTCCTGATTGCCGATATGGCCAATCGTGAAGAGCTTTTCGATATGGAATTGTTCGATCGGATCGATCATCCGCGCGGCATCTCTAGCTGTTGCCGGCCACGCCGGCATTTCAAATCACGTCGTTCTCGCACTTCCTTAACGGCCGGTTTTGTCCGGAGCAACACCCGCCGAGCGGATCACATTCAGAACGCCCGCCGAGAAGCCGACCAGCACGAACACGATGAGCCCGAAAGGTGACGTCGAAAGCAGACGGTCGAAACCCCAGCCCATCAGTGCTCCGACGAGAACGCCGGCGATCAACTCCGATGAGAGGCGGAAACCCATTGCCATGGCTGACGCCCTGGCATTGCTGTCTCCACTTCCAGCTTCGGATTGGTCAGTTCTGATGTTTCGGCTGCCCCGAACTTCGGACAACCGGTGCTCCAGACTTCCGAGCCTTGCGGAAAGCGCGGCCTCGTCGGAGGACGATTTGCTTTCACCTTCGCGGTCATTCGTGCCTTGCGCCATGCCTGCTAAGACCCGAAACGATTGCGGAAAATGAAAATAACGCCCCGTCACCCCTTAAAAGCCGCGCGGACCATACTGACCGCAATTAATCAAGTCAAGATTGCGTCACGGTCACATAACTATTTGATATCATTTTATTATTTGGCGCATCCCAAGTTAGACCGAAAGCCCGGTCGCCGCACTGCAATAGATCGCCGTCGGATGGCAGACAAATCGCGCTGCAAACCGCCTTGCATCAGCTTTTCTGGTCTGTTGGGATGATCGTCTCGATAACCGAATTCCAAAACTCCGTTCCAGGAAATTTCATGCCGCGACAGGTCGACTATTATTTCTCTCTGCAATCGCCGTGGGCCTATGTCGGGCACAAATTTTTTCGCGAAGTCGTCGGCAGCTACGACCTCAAGGTCAACCACAAGCCGTTCGTGCTGGTGGACCTGTTTTCCGAAACCGGCGGGTTGCCGCTGCTCAAGCGTCACCCGGTGCGGCAACGCTATCGGATGGTCGAACTCCAGCGCTGGCGCGACAAGCGCGGTCTGCAATTCAAGCTTCAGCCGGCCAATTGGCCGTTCAACGCGCGATTGGCCGACGGCCTTGTGATCGCCGCGATCGAAGCGGGCCACGATCCCGACCCCTTCTTGCGCCGGGCCTTTGCCGCCATTTGGGAGGACGAGCTCAATCTGGGTGATGCGGCAACGCTGATCCGCCTCGCCGACGAGAACGGCCTTCCCGGCAAGGCGCTGGCGGAGCGCTCGGCAAACGAGGATGTCGCTAAAATCTATGAGCAGAACCGTCAGGATGCGCTTGCGGCCGATGTGTTCGGATCACCGGCCTATGTGCTGGATGGCGAAGTATTCTGGGGACAGGATCGGATCGAATTGCTGGTGGACGCATTGAAGTCAGGCCGTGCGCCATATCGTTCACAGGCTTAAGCGGCGGATCAAGAGCAGGGAAGACTCGAGCGGAGCATCCCATGACCAGAGCGATATCACCGACGTCAGCCGTTGTTTTTGTGTCGATCCTGGCTGCAACCGGCGGTGCAGCAGCCCAATCGATGCCCGACAACGAAAACGGGCGTTTTGCGCTGTCGCCGATCCCTGATGGCGTGATCAGGCTGGATACGCGGACCGGTGCGGTTTCGACCTGCAGCAATTCCGGTGCGGGTTGGGCCTGCTACGCGGTGCCCGATGAGCGCGCGGCGTATGATGCGGAAATCGGCCGGTTGCAGGCGGAGAACGAAAAGTCCAAAGCCGAATTCAAGGCGGAATTGCAGAAATTGAAAGCGGAACTCGCGGCACGCGCCCCGGCCGTCGAAGACAAAATTGACGAAGCGTTGCCGAAATCGGATTCGCTGAAAAAGGCCGAACCGAAGGTGGCTGAGGGCGAACGCAAGATCGAAATTCCGTTGCCAAGCGACCGTGACATGGACCGGGTGATGTCTTTCTTCGAACAGGCGTGGCGACGGTTGGTCGAGATGGCGAACCGGATGCAGAAAGACGTCAGCGGCAAAATCTGAATTCGTTCATGGCCGCATCTCCACCCATCTCCCGCACTGTGCCGTCGGTGGTTTCTGCCGGTTCGATCGTGTCGTCGTTGCTCACGGTGCAGACCTCGGGCCGCGGCTTTCTCGATCTCACGGCGGACATCGCGCAATTCGTCAACGAGGCCCGTGCGGTCGAGGGCCAGGTGACGATCTTTATTCGTCACACCTCGGCCTCGCTCACGATCCAGGAAAATGCCGATCCCACCGTGCTGGCCGACTTGACCACGGCGCTCGATCGTCTCGCGCCGGAGAACGCCGGCTGGAGCCATGACACCGAAGGCCCCGATGACATGCCGGCCCACGTCAAGACCATGCTGACGGCGACCTCGCTGCAAATTCCGGTCATCAAGGGCAGGTTGATGCTCGGAACTTGGCAGGCGATCTATTTGATAGAGCATCGCAGGCGGCCGCACGTCCGCGAAGTCGTGGTGCAGTTCGTCGGGAAGACCGCTCCTTGATAATCAGACGCAAAACAAGCCGGCCGCGGATTGCTCCGCGGCCGGCTCTTTACTCGTTTTAAAGCGAGATCAGTTGGTCCGGATATCGACATCCTTGGTTTCCGGCAGGAACAGGAAGCCGACGACAAGGCTCATTAACGCGATGCCGACCGGGTACCACAGACCGGAATAGATGTTTCCGGTCCAGGCCGCGATCGCGAACACGGTCGCCGGCAGGAAGCCGCCGAACCAGCCGTTACCGATATGGTAGGGCAGCGACATGCCGCTATAGCGGATGCGGCTCGGGAACAGCTCAACCAGCCATGCCGCAATCGGCGCATAGACCAGCGTCACATAGATCACGAGCAACCACAGCATCACGATGGTCATCGTCCAATTGATATCGGCCGGATCGGCGGAAGCCGGATAGCCGTGGGCTTTGATGGCCACCGGCAGCGTCTTGGCAAAATCCGGCGAACTCGCGCTCAACGTTTGGTCGCCGATCTTCACCTGCGCCGGCGTTCCCTTCGGGGCATCCTGGTTCTGATAGTTCACCGACAGATTGACGAGCGCGGACTTCGCGACGTCACAGCTGGTGGTGAATTTCTCGGTGCCCGTCGCCTTGAACTGGAACGAGCACTCGCCGGGATCGGCGATCACCGTCACCGGCGCTGCGGCGAGTGCGGTCTCAAGCTTGGGATTGGCGAAGTGCGTAATGGCCTTGAAGATCGGGAAATACGTCAGCGCAGCAAGCAGGAAGCCGGCCAGGATAATCGGCTTGCGGCCGATCTTGTCGGAGAGCCAACCGAAGATGACGAATCCGGGCGTGCCGAGTGCGAGCGCAATCACGATCATGATCTGCGCGCTGGCGCCGGGGACTTTCAGAGTTTGGGTCAGGAAGAACAGTGCGTAGAACTGCCCGCCATACCACACCACGGCTTCGCCGGCCGTGGCGCCGAAAAGTGCGAGGATCGCAATCTTGGCGTTGCCCCATTCCGCGAAAGCTTCACTCAAAGGGCGCTTCGAGGTTGTGCCCTCTTCCTTCATCTTCTGGAAGATCGGCGATTCACTCAGGCTCAGGCGGATCCAGACCGAAACCGCGAGCAGGATGCCGGAGAGCAGGAACGGAATACGCCAGCCCCAGCTGCCAAACGCGTCTTCGCCCATCCAGTTGCGAATGCCCAGGATGAGCAACAGCGCAAGGAACAGGCCGAGCGTCGCGGTCGTCTGAATCCAGGAGGTGTAGTAGCCGCGTTTGCCGGGAGGCGCATGCTCGGCCACATAGGTCGCCGCTCCGCCGTATTCGCCGCCAAGCGCCAGACCCTGTATGAGACGCAAGCCGATCAGCACGATCGGCGCCGCGATGCCCCAGCTCGCAAAGCCCGGCAACATGCCGATGAAGAAGGTGCCGATGCCCATCAGGGTCATCGTGATCAGGAAGGTGTATTTGCGGCCGATCATGTCACCGAGCCGGCCGAAAATCAGAGCGCCGAACGGCCGTACGGCGAAGCCCGCAGCAAACGCCAGCAACGCGAAGATGAAGCCGACGTTCGGCGGCACGTTGGAGAAGAAGTATTTGGCGAGGAAGGAGCCGAGCGTTCCGTAGATGTAGAAGTCGTACCACTCGAACACGGTACCCAACGACGAGGCGAAAATAACCTTTCGCTCTGCGGCGGTCATCCCTCCGGTGCGGACGTCGTCGCTACCCGCTGTTGCTGCCATTGCCATCGTTCGCACTCCCCGAATTGCTGTTGCAAAAGCTCATCCCCGTGCGCCATTTGGCCACAGGGTTACAGGTAAGGTAACATCGCCGTGAACCGTCGCACAGTACGACTTTCGGCCCGTCAGCGTGGTGGATTTGACATTCGCTTCGATTTTGTCGCGAGTGCTCCAAGCGAATGTCAAATCTAAAACCACACTAAAAACCTATATTTGCAGTGTCCCCCTGGTTCCGGCATTCGCAAACGAATCCGCTGCGGCCTGAATACGAATGTCAAAACCAAGGGGACACTGCGGAACGCGCATCTATACGGACCAGCCTCGTTGCACCGTCCGCACGCATAGTTGCTGCTGCGGCGCACAAGCTATGGAATTAACCGCTATTTCGCATGGCGGTACGGATGTCTTGCATGTGGTCACAACCCGCAGGACAATCGAACCGCAAATTCGGCCCTGCCGGACCCTTTCGTAACGCATCGCAACGCATCAATGACCGCCGCTGTCGCCACGACCCGTCTTGTGATTGCCGACGACCATCCGCTGTTCCGCGACGCCTTGCGGCAGGCGGTGGAAAGCGTTGTGGCGTCGGCACGGATCGACGAAGCCGGAAGTTTTGAAGAACTGACCGCGCTGCTCGATCAGGATTCGGATGTCGATCTGGTCTTGCTCGATCTGACGATGCCGGGAATCTCCGGTTTCTCCGGATTAATTTACCTGCGTGCGCAGTTTCCGGCCATTCCGGTCGTGATCGTCTCCGCCAGTGACGATGGCGGCACCATCCGGCAGTCGCTCGACTTCGGCGCCTCCGGGTTCATCCCGAAGCGATTTGGTGTCGATACACTCCGCGATGCGATCACGAAGGTCTTGGGCGGCGACGTCTGGGTGCCGGCAGACACTGATCTGTCGTCGGCCACCGACCCGGAACTGGTGCGCCTTCGCGACCGGCTGGTGACGCTGACGCCGCAGCAGGTGCGCGTGCTGATGATGCTGTCGGAAGGTTTGCTCAACAAGCAGATCGCCTATGAGCTCGGCGTGTCTGAGGCGACCATCAAGGCGCATGTGTCGGCGATCCTGCAAAAGCTTGGCGTCGAGAGCCGGACGCAAGCCGTGATCGCGGCCGCAAAAATCTCCGGCGGCCAGTGGCGTCTGGTCGAATAGATCGCGTTACTCCGCAGCCACCATCTGCTGATTGCGCCACTGGCCAAGCAAAGCGCGCAACGAGGCCGGCTTCACCGGCTTGTTCAGCACCGCAATGTTTTCCTCTCGCGCGGCGGCACGGACATGAGGGCTGCGATCCGCCGTGATGAGGATCGCCGGAATGGCTTCGCCGAACTTCTTTCTGATGTCGCGGATCGCAGCAATGCCGTTGCCTCGGTCGAGATGATAATCGACCAGAACGCCCGTGACCGGTTTGCCCGCGGCCTCGATGGCCTCGATGGCGGATTTGGGGTCGTTCACCGCGATCACTTCGGCGTCCCAGCCGTTCAGGAGCGTCTTCATGCCGTCCAGGATCGCGGCGTCGTTTTCGATGCAGGCGATCAGGGCCCCCGAGATCGGCGTCCGCGACAGCGGCGTGGCGCTGGTAACCGCCGCCGTGTGGTTGACGGCCTTCGCGGTTGGCACGGTCACTGAAAAAAGCGAGCCGCCGCCGGCAATGGAATCAATCGCAATGCCGTGGCCGAGTACGCGGGCGAGCCGCTCCACGATCGACAGGCCAAGCCCGAGGCCGCGCGCAATTCGTGCGCCCTGCTCGAGCCGGTGAAACTCCTTGAAGATTTCGCCGCGCTTTTGCACGGGAATGCCGACGCCGGTATCGTAAACGCCGATCTGCAGGGATTGGCCGCGGCGGCGGCATCCGACCAGCACCCGCCCGCGCGGGGTATATTTGATCGCGTTGGAAATCAGGTTCTGCAACAGCCGGCGCAGCAACAGCCGATCCGATCGCACCGGCAGCGAACAGGGTACGAAGCTCAGCTTCAGTCCCTTGGCGCGCGCGATCGGCGCGAACTCGATTTCCAGCGAGCGCATCAAGTCGCCGATCTTGAAGTTCGTGACGGACGTCGTCATGGCGCCGGCATCAAGCCGCGAGATGTCCAACAACGCGCCAAGGATCTCTTCGATCGCCTCCAGCGAATCGTCGATGTTCTCCACCAGCCTGGCATCCTCGCCGCCGCTTTGACGCTCCACAAGGCTCGTCACATAAAGCCTTGCCGCATTCAGCGGCTGAAGGATGTCGTGGCTTGCCGCCGCCAGAAACCGTGTTTTGGAGATGCTGGCGTCCTCGGCGGTGCTCTTGGCGAGCGCCAATTCGGAGTTCAACCGCGTCAGTTCCTCGGTGCGGTCGCGGACGCGCTTTTCGAGCGTGGCGTTGGCGCGCTCCAGTGCTTCGGCCGCCTCAAAAGACGGCGTGACGTCGGAGAAGGTGATGACGAGGCTGCCGCCCGGCATCCGGTTGGCGCGGACCTCGATCACCATGTGACGGTCGAGCAGCCGCTCCAGATAGGGTTCGCCCTCGGCGGTATAGGCCTTCAACCGGCTAGCCACCATGACATCCCTGTCGTCGAATTCCGAAGGCCTGACTGCGGTCATGTATTCGAGGATCTCGCGCAAGGGGATCCCGATCTGTACGAGGTGCGGCGCCAGACCGAGAATGTCGCCGAACTGGCGGTTGGAACAGATCAACTGCAAGTCGGCGTCGAACACCGCGATGCCCTGGCGCACGTGATTGAGCGCGGTCTGCAAGATTTCCCGGTTGAAATGCAGCGCCGCATGCGAATCGTCGAGCAGTTTGAGCGCGGCCTTGGCGGACACGGTGCGCTTGCGCAGCAATAGCGACATCACCAGGCGCGAGGATGCAGCTCCGATCGACGATGCGATCAGATGCTCGGCATGCTGAAGCAGTTCGAAATCCGCCGGCGCCGATGGCACGAGACGCAGATTGCGTGACGACGCGAAGGCCGCAAAGGAATCCCGTGCGCGGTCGGGCCCGAGATATTGAGCCACCGTGCTCTGGATGTCCTGCACCGTCACCGTGGTCCGCCAGCGGCGGAACGTCGGCGTCGTCGGGGTCAGCACGGTTGGGGCGAACAGGTCCGCCTGCATCCGCTCGATCGAGGAGGGCTGGCGCGTGAGCGACAGCAATACATAAGCCAGAATGTTCAGCGAGAGCGACCAGAGGACGCCGTGAAGAAGCAGCGGCAGATCAGAACCGAGCAGCGCCTGCGGCCGCAACATCCCGATCCCGAGCGGGCCGTTTTGCAGGAATGAAAGTCCGCCCGCGGTGCCATCGAGGAAGCTCGGCAAAAATAGCGTGTACGCCCACACCGCAAAACCGACCAGCATGCCGCCCATGGCACCTCGCGCGGTCGCGCGCTGCCAGAACAGTCCGCCGAAAAACGCGGGTGCGAGCTGCGCAATCGCCGCAAACGACAACAGCCCGATCGCCGCCAGTTGAGCTTCGCCGAGCGCGCGATAGTAGAAATAGGCCATCGCCATGATGGCGAAGATCGCAAAGCGGCGCGCACCGAGCAGGAAGCGGCTGAAATCCTGCTGCTCCTCGCGCCTTTCGCGCCCGCGCTGCAGCACCAGCGGCAGGATGATGTCGTTGGAGACCATGACGGACAATGCGACGCATTCCACGATCACCATCGCGGTAGCCGCCGACAGGCCGCCGACAAAGACGGCCACGCTGAGCAGCGGTGCGTTTCCTTCCACCGGCAGCGCCAGCACATACATGTCGGGATCGACCGCGCCGAATGGAAAAGTGATGAGGCCGGCCAGCGCGATTGGAATCACGAACAGGTTGATGGCCACCAGATAAAGCGGAAACAGCCAGCGTGCGCGGTTGACTTCCGACGGCGTGGAATTCTCCACCACGCTGACGTGAAACTGGCGCGGCACCAACATGATCGCGCAGAACGACAACAGCGTCATGGTCAGAAAATTGCCGGCCGACGGCACGTAGTTGATGGCGCGCACCGCTTCCGGCGTTTTCATCGCGCGCTCGATCAGTTCGTGCGGCGAGAACATCCAGAACGTGACGAAAGCGCCTGCTGCGATGAAAGCGACCAGCTTGACGATGGATTCGGTCGCGATCGCCAGCATCAATCCATGCTGGTGTTCGGTCGCGTCGGTCTGGCGGGTGCCGAACAAAACGGCGAAGGCCGCCATGGCGAGCGTTGCGGTCAGCGCAATGTCGCCAAGCAGCGGGATCGAGGAAATGGCCTGGTCTTCGCTCAAGATGGTCTCGAGCGAGGAGGCGACAGCCTTAAGCTGAAGCGCGATGTAGGGTACCGACCCGATGATGGCGATCAGCGCCACGGTCGCTGCAACCGCCTGGCTCTTGCCGTAACGCGCGGCGATGAAATCGGCAATCGAGGTGATGTTTTGCGATTTGGCGAGCTTGATCACGCGGCGCAAAAGCGGTGTGCAGAGGCCGATCATCAGGATCGGGCCGACATAGATCGCCAGAAAATCGACGCTGGTTCGAGTGGCAAAGCCGACCGAGCCGAAGAAGGTCCAGGAGGTGCAGTAGATCGCCAGCGATAGCGGATAGATCCACGCGCTGGCGCGGCCGCGCTGCGCCGGCGAGAGACGGTCGCCGTAGCTCGCCACGAAAAACAGGAAGCCGATGTAGCCGAAGGCGGCTGCAATCACGCCCCAGTCGTGCAGCATTGCTGCTTACTCCTGTGAGGGCCAAGAGGGGCCGAAGCCCCAACGCCGAAATCTAACGCTTTGCGCGACCCCAAGCGACAGAGAATTTCCAATAAAGTCCGGCAATTAGGACCGTCGTTAAGGTTAGCCGCGGGTCCAACGACAAGGGAAATGAGGGCAGCACGCGCCTCTTCCTTATTACATGCCGTGTAATTGAAAGGATCACGCGCGGTGTGGAAAAGGTGTCCCGGGAAACAATCCCGATAGCTAAAGGAAACCAAAAATGCAGAGATTCGTCGTCCACACCATCGAGTCAGCGCCGGAAAAATCCAGACCGCCGTTGCAGGGGTTGAAGCAAAAATTCGGCTTCTTGCCCAACGTCGCTGCGACGATGGCTGAAAGCCCTGTTCTCATCAACGCCTTCGTCGGCGGCTTTTCAAGCTTCCATGGCGGCAGTTTCAGCGAAGACGAGAAGCAGGCCTTGCTGCTCACCAACGCGGTCACGTTGAAATGTCCGTGGACGGTCGCGTTTCACTCCTCCATGGCCCTTCAGGAGGGTGTCGCGGAAAGCGATGTCGAGGCTATCCGGCACGGAAAGCTCCCGGCGGACATGAAATACGCCGCACTTTCGGGAATGGCCAAGGCGCTGATCGAAAAGCGAGGTAATATTACCGAAGCCGAAATCGGCAAGTTCATTTCGGCCGGTTATTCCAAGGTTCAGATTCTCGAGGTGATCGCGGGTATCGGGATTTCGACCATGGCGGCCACCGCGGGTAATATGGCAGGAACCCCGGTCGAGGATCTCTTCAAGGCCCAGATCTGGGCTGCCGCCTGAACAGGACGCCCGTGTGCATGGTTTGGCTTTCGAGCCATGCACACAGTTCCCGCTACCTTCAATGTGGACCCGATGAATTCATCACATCCCAGAAAAAGCCCCGCGGCGAATGAATTGGGTTTGCTGTTGCGGCACTGGCGCGACGTGCGCGGCAAGAGCCAGTTCGACTTGTCGCTCGATGCTGGTCTGTCGCAACGGCAGATCAGTTTCATCGAAAGCGGACGAAGTGCTCCGGGTCGTCAGACCTTGCTGGACCTTGCGCAAGCTCTCGATATTCCACTTCGCGAGCGCAACACCTTGCTGCTGGCAGCGGGCTACGCACCCGTTTATTCCGACGGCGCCTGGAATGGACCGGAAATGCAAGGCGTAACGCGGGCTCTGGAACGCATGCTGCGGCAGCACGAACCGTTCCCGGCGGTGGTGATGGACCGTTACTGGAACGTGCTGATGACCAACGAGGCGACGCCGCGCTTTTTCAGCCGCTTCATCGACGTGGAGACACGAACAGCGCCGCGCAATCTGCTGCACCTGATGTTTGACCCGGATGGAATGCGCCCTTTCATCGCCAACTGGGAAGGCGTCGCGAAGAGCTTGTTTCAGCGTGTTTATCGCGAATCCGTAGGACGCGTGATTGATGACCGAACCAGGGAACTGTTGGCGGCGCTACTTGCCTATCCGGATGTGAAGGCCGAGTGGAAAGACCCGATCATTCTGAGCGCCATGCCCGTGATACCTATTGGATTCACAAAAGGCGACGGTCTGCTGAACTACTTTTCGATGGTGACGACGGTCGGAACCCCGCAGACGATCGCCGCCCAAGAGCTGCGCATCGAGTGCATGTTTCCTGCTGACGAAAGAACCGAGGCCGAACATCTCAAGATGATCGGCGCCTTGTCGGCGGCGGGCGAGTAAGCAGCCTATTCCGCTGCCAGCGATTGTTCCTTCACGGGCAGGCCGAGCTGGTCCCAGACCTGCAGCAGGGCTTCGGCCAGTTGATCGATCAGCCCGTCCTCGTGATAGGGCGAGGGCGTGATCCGCAGGCGTTCGGTGCCCTTGGCGACGGTCGGATAGTTGATCGGCTGGATGTAGATGCCATGCTCTTCAAGCAACAGGTCGGACGCCTGCTTGCATTTTTCGGGATCGCCGACGAACAACGGCACGATATGGGTGTCGCTCGACATCACAGGCAGACCCGCGGCGATCAGGATCGCCTTGGTGCGGGCCGCGCGTTCCTGGTGGCGCTCGCGCTCCCAGTTCGAACCCTTCAGATGCCGGATCGCCGCGGTAGCCGCCGAACAGATCGCCGGTGGCAGCGCGGTGGTGAAGATGAAGCCCGGCGAATAGGAGCGAACGGCGTCGATAATCTCGGCACTCGCCGCGATATAACCGCCGAGACAGCCGAAGGCCTTGGCAAGCGTGCCTTCCAGGATATCGATGCGATGCATCACGCCATCACGCTCGGCAATGCCGCCGCCACGCGGACCGTACATGCCGACCGCGTGCACTTCGTCGACATAGGTCATCGCGCCATATTTTTCGGCGAGATCGCAGATTTTCGACAACGGCGCGATGTCGCCGTCCATTGAATAAAGGCTCTCGCAGACGATCAGCTTCGGCCGGTCCGCTCCCGCGGCGCGCAGCAACTCTTCCAGATGCGCCATGTCGCTGTGGCGGAAAATCTGCCGCTCGCAGCCGGCCTGGCGGACGCCTTCGATCATCGAATTATGGTTGAGCGCGTCGGAAAGAATGAGGCAGTTGGGAATGAGCTTGGCAATGGTGGAAATGCCGGTCTCATTGGAGACATAGCCTGAGGTGAAGAGCAGCGCGCCTTCCTTGCCGTGCAGATCGGCAAGCTCGTGTTCGAGCTGCACCAGGGGATGATGGGTGCCGGCGATATTGCGGGTGCCTCCGGCGCCGGTGCCGACGCGGGTGGCGGTCTCGACCATCGCGCCAACCACCTTCGGATGCTGGCCCATGCCGAGGTAATCGTTGGAGCACCAGATGACGACGTTGCGCGTACCCTTCGGCGAATGCCACACCGCGTGGGGGAAACGGCCCGCGACGCGTTCCAGATCGGCGAAAACCCGATACCGTCGCTCGTCATGGAGGCGGGAGAGGGCGGTACGGAAGAACTGGCTGTAATCCATCGCGGAACCTGGAACTTGCATGGGGCCGAAGGGTGGGAGCACCTTTTTAGAGGGTTTCTACGATTGCTGTCGAGCCGTAATTGAAAAACGGCCCGGCACTGAAGACCTTGATTTCGGTCAAGTTTCGGTGCGCGCCGCGCTCAGTCCTGACATGCATAAGCGTAAACCGCGGCGCTTCCTCAAGCTTTTCTAAAATTGCTCCTCTTTTACCGATCGTGCTGTGCCGCCTGCTGCAGTCGCCGGCCGGAGGTTCACGGGAACAGCGCGATCCAGTTGGATTGAAATTGATTTTTTTGAAACAATCGTTGCAAGCCCGGTAGATGACGGCCTAGGATCGAGCCATGGACCGTGGCCCCTTGACCGAACGCATCATCCAGACGTTCGACGATATGCCCGCACAATTGCAGACCGGTGCGCGCTACGTACTCGATCGCCCGCGCGACGTGGCTTTGTTGTCGATGCGCGAGCAGGCGCGTCAGGCCGGTGTGCAGCCTGCGACCATGACGCGGCTCGCCAAACGTCTCGGCATGGACGGCTATGACGAGGTGCGCGAGCTTTATGCCGCTGCCGTGCGTGACGGCGACCTTGGCTTTGCCGGCAAGGCGGGTGTCCAGGTCCTCAGTCAAAAATTGAAGGGCGACAAGGCGCTGGCCGCCGACATGTTGACGTCGATCAGTCATCAAATTCAGCAGTTGGCGACGCCCGCGGGCCTTGAACGGCTCGTCAATGCTGCAAAAGCGCTGGCGTCGGCCCGCCGGATTTATTGCCTCGGACTGCGATCGAGCCATTCGATCGCGTGGCATCTTCATTATGTGCTGACACTGGTCGGTGATCGCTCGGTACATATCGAGGGCATTGGCGCCACAGGTCCCGACGCGCTGGCGCGCGCGACCCACAAAGACGTGCTGCTGGTCGCCAGCGTGATGCCTTATACGCGTCTCACCGTTGAGCTCGCGGAATACGCGGTTGCCCAAGGCATCGCGGTGGTCGCGATCACCGATAGCGAGGTCTCGCCGCTGGCGCAGATCGCCCGGCACACTGTCATTGTTTCGACCGAGAGCCCGTCATTCTTTCACGCGATGTCGCCCGCCTTTGCCATTGCCGAGGTTCTCGGAGCGATCATTGCCGGACGCGGCGGTGATGCCGCGCTCGCCTCGCTCCGGCATTCGGACGGCCACCTCGCCGCGCTCAATACCCATCTCAAATCAAGATCCAGCAAGAAGCCGTCATGACCCACATTCTTCACCGCTCGGCCAATGCCAAAATGCCCGTCGCCGTCGGCGGCAAGGGCATCGAACTGTTCGACCAGAACGGCAAGAGCTATATCGATGCCTCCGGCGGTGCGGCGGTGTCGTGCCTGGGTCACGGCCATCCTGACGTGATTGCCGCGCTTCACAAGCAACTCGACAAGCTTGCCTACGCCCACACCGGCTTTTTCACGACTGATATCGCCGAGCAACTTGCTGACCGGCTGGTCGAGACCGCGCCGGCGGGAATCGACCACGTCTATCTCGTCAGCGGTGGATCGGAAGCGATCGAGGCTGCGCTGAAAATGGCGCGGCAATATTTCGTCGAGAAGGGCGAGCCGCAGCGTCGGCACATCATCGCGCGCCGCCAGAGCTATCATGGCAATACACTGGGCGCGCTCGCCACCGGCGGCAACGAATGGCGCCGCGCGCAATTCAAGCCGCTCCTGATTGAAACCCACCACATCGATCCCTGCTATGCCTATCGTTGGCAAGAGCCAGGCGAGAGCGATGCCGATTACGCCGCGCGTGCCGCCCAGCAACTTGAAGACAAGATCCTCGAACTTGGGTCCGATCAGGTCATTGCATTCGTCGCCGAGACGGTGGTCGGCGCAACCTCAGGCGCGGTGCCGCCGGTGGCCGACTATTTCAAGCGAATCCGCGCGATCTGTGACCGCTACGGCGTGCTGCTCATTCTCGATGAAGTCATGTGCGGCATGGGCCGCACCGGAACACTGCATGCGTGCGAGCAGGACGGGGTGGCGCCGGACCTGATGGCGATCGCCAAGGGTCTCGGCGGCGGCTATCAGCCGGTCGGCGCAACGCTACTGAGCAACAAGATTTTCGAAGCCTTCTCGAAGGGCTCCGGCTTCTTCCAGCACGGCCACACCTATATGGGGCACCCGATGGCGGCGGCGGCCGGGCTCGCGGTGCAGGACGTGCTTCGCCGCGATCATTTGCTCGACAATGTCGTCGCCATGGGTGCTCACCTGCAACGGCGGCTCGAAGAGCGCTTTGCCAATCATCATCACGTCGGCGATATCCGCGGCCGCGGCCTGTTTCGCGGCGTGGAGCTGGTGTCCGATTGCGATTCCAAAAAGCCTTTTGCAGCGGAGCTGAAGGTGAACGCCGCGATCAAGCGCGAAGCCATGGCGCGCGGCCTCTGCGTCTATCCGATGGGTGGCACCATCGATGGCGTCAACGGTGACCACGTTCTGATTGCGCCGCCGTTCATCGTCAACAAGGAACAGGTCGACACGATTGTCGAACGGTTGGGCGATGCGGTCGATGCCGCGGTCGCGTCCGTCAAATGAGGATGTGCCGAATACACGTTGCGTAAATCGGGAGAGGGGAATCCATCATGACGAGATCAGCCTTGAGTTTTGCGTCGCTTCGTCCTGCCGCGCTTGGCCTGTTACTGCTCGCGCCGGTCACGGCATCGGCGCAAAGCCTCAGTCCGACCTTGCAGAAGATCAAGGACGCCGGCACGATCACGATCGGTCATCGCGACTCCTCGGTGCCGTTCTCCTATCTCGACAACGACCAGAAGCCGATCGGGTTTTCGCTCGAACTGTGCGACCTCGCGGTGACGAAGATCAAGGCCAGGATAGGTCAGCCCGCCCTCAAGGTCGCCTATCAGGCAGTGAATTCCTCTAACCGCATTCCGCTGGTCAAGAACGGCACCGTCGATATCGAGTGCGGCTCGACCGCCAATACCATCCCGCGTCAGCAGGAAGTCGCCTATTCGGTGATCTTTTACGCGCCGCAATTCAAATGGATTGCGCTCAAGTCGTCGGATCTGAAAACCACCGACGATCTCAAGGGAAAGGCCGTCGTGGTGACGCAGGGCACCAACACCGCGCAATTCGTGGCCAAGCTCAATGTCGAGAAAAATCTCGGCCTGAAGATCCTGCAAGGCAAGGACCACGCCGAATCCTTCCTGCTGGTCGATACCGGCCGCGCCAGCGCCTTCATGGAAGACGACATTCTGCTCGCCGGCCTCAAGGCCAGTGCATCGTCGCCGGACAACTTCGTCTTTCTGAGCGATGCGTTCCCGAGCGATCCCTACGGCGTGATGATGGCGAAGGGCGACGGCGAGTTCAAAAAACTGGTCGATGACGCGCTAACAGAGGCCATGAAGTCCGGCCTCTACGACAAGCTCTACGCCAAATGGTTCGAGAGCCCGATTCCACCGAAGAACATTAATCTGAAATTCCCGCAATCGGACAGGCTGAAGGAATTGGTCAAGACCCCGAGCGACAAGGCCAACGGTCAGTAATCAAGGCAAGGCACGATCGAGGGGGTGACCGATGTCCTTGCTGTTCGAAGCCACCCCCGACGGCGCCGGGCGATATATCGACTGGATCCTGAACGGCCTGTGCTGGACGCTGTCGTTGGCGTTTGGCGCCTGGGCCATCGCGCTGGTTGTCGGCACGCTCGTCGGCGTTGCGCGCACGCTGCCTGGAGGAATTTGGCCAAGGTTGGGGCGCCTCTATGTCGAGACCTTTCGCAACATTCCGCTCTTGGTGCAGATGTTCTTCTGGTACTTCGTGCTGCCGGAGCTTCTGCCGCAGCGTATTGGGTTGGCGATCAAGCAGATGGACCCGCCATGGGGCAGTTTCGTCCCGGCGCTGATTTGCCTCGGTCTTTTCACCGCTGCGCGCATCGCGGAACAAGTCCGCGCCGGCGTACAAGCACTCCCGACGGGACAGCGCGCCGCGGCGTCCGCGCTTGGCTTCAGCCGAACGGGCATGTACCGCCTGGTCCTGCTGCCGCAGGCGTTTCGCATCATCCTGCCGACGCTCACCAACGAGTTCATGACGATCTTCAAGAACACCTCGGTAGCGTTGACCATCGGGCTCGTCGAATTGACGGCGACCGCGCGCGAAATCAACGAAAATACCTTCCGCACCTTTGAAGCCTATGGCGTCGTCACCCTGGTCTATCTCGTGATCGCGCTACTGGCCTGGCTCCTGATGTACCGGATCGAACGGGCGGCGCAGCTGCCAGGTCTGGCCAGCGGGAGTGGGCGGAAATGATGGTCGATCTTTCTGCGATCACCTCCGTGGTGCCGTTCCTGTTGACCGGCCTATTGTTCACGCTCCAGATCACGTTGGTCGGAGTCACCGGCGGCATCCTGTTCGGCAGCTTGCTTGCGGTGGCGCGGCTATCACAGAACCGTCTGCTGTCGACGCTTGCAACCGCTTACGTCAACCTGATGCGCTCGATCCCGCTGATCCTCGTGATCTTCTGGGTCTTCTTTCTGGTGCCGTGGGCAATCGGATGGCTGACCAACGGCGGCCGCCCGGTGGCGGTCGGGGCGTCGCTGACCATCTACGTCACCTTCGTGCTGTTCGAGGCGGCGTATTATGCCGAAATCGTGCGGGCCGGCTTCCGTTCGATTTCCACTGGACAATATGCGGCGTGCGACGCGCTCGGGCTCTCAAAATTTCAGGCCTATATTTACGTTCTCTTTCCGCAGGCGTTCCTGAGCGTCCTTCCGATCCTGCTGACCCAGACCATCATCCTGTTTCAGGATACGTCCCTGGTTTACGTGATTTCCGCGACAGACTTGCTCGGTGCGGCAACCAAGATCGCCCAACGCGACGGCCGCCTGGTCGAGATGTATCTCGTCGTCGGCGTCATTTATTTCCTGTTTTGCTATGCCGCCTCTCAATTCGTCAAACGGCTGCAAGGCCGTCTCGCTTACACGAGCCGGTGAAAGTGTCGATCGGCACGCGGGCCGGGAAGGCAGGGCGTTTTCTTTTGTGCCTGATTTAAATCAGGCGTCTTTAAATCAGGCGTCTTGCCCGCGCACCGTCCTCTATCTACGATCTCTCCCTAAACTCTACGTCAAGGTAGATGAACAGGCCGGCCTCGCACCGCTCGTGCGGGCCCAATAACAACCATGGGAGAAAATATCATGACGACGCGCCGTGATTTTCTGAAGGGCGGTACTGCTGCCACCGGCATTTTCTTTTGCGGCTGCGGCCTTTTGCGTAACGCACATGCGCAAACCCCGGCGCGCTCGATGCTCCCGGTCTCGGTCAACGGCAAACGGGTCAAGACCATCGACGTGCACGCGCACTGCAATTTCCACGAGGCCGGCGCGCTGTTGGGCGAGGAAGGCCGCAGGCGTCAGTCCGGCCCGGTCAACGGAGCGGAGGAAACCTTCATCGACCTCAAGCAGCGCCTCGCCGCGATGGATTCGCAAGCCGTGGACATGGAAATCCTGTCGATCAATCCGTTCTGGTATGACAAGGAGCGCGATCTCGCTGCCCAAATCGTGAAAATCCAGAACGAAAAGCTTGCCGAGTTCTGCGCGTCGCATTCGGACCGTTTCGCCGCCTTCGCCTCGCTCACCTTGCAAGCGCCCGACCTTGCAGTTGTGGAACTGGAGACCGCGATCAAGAAGCAGGGTTTGAAGGGCGCCGCGATCGGCGGCTCCGTCGACAATGTCGATTTTTCCAATCCAAAATTCCACCCCGTCTGGGCCAAGGCGGAAGAGCTCGGCGTGCCCTTGTTCATCCATCCGCGCGGCACGCCCGAACTCGGCAAGCGGCTGTCCGGCAACGGCTGGCTCGACAACACCATCGGCAATCCCCTGGATACGACGATCGCGTTATCGCACCTGATTTTCGAGGGCACGCTCGACCGTTTCCCTGGGCTCAAGATTATCGCGGCGCATGGCGGCGGTTACCTGGGGTCTTACGCCGATCGTTCCGATCATCCCTGCATGGTCGGACCGAAGGGATGCAATCCCGAGATCAAGCTGAAGAAGAGGCCTTCCGAGTATCTCAAGCAGCTCTATTTCAATTCGCTGGTGTTCACGCCTGAAGCGATCCGTCATCTCGCGACGCAAGTCGGTACGAGCCAGATCATGCTCGGCAGTGATTATCCTTATCCATGGCAGCTGAGCCCAGTGGATCACATCTTCGCTTGCACTTCGCTCAGTGACGACGAAAAGGCCGATGTCCTCGGCCGCACCGCCGCGAAGCTGTTCAACATCGAGACTTAAAGCATGATCGGCGCGGCGCGGATCGTGCGGTCTAAACGGAATAAAGGGGTGAACCGTCATGACGACGCGCCGTGATTTCATCAAAGCCGGCACCGCTGCGGCGGCAACGGGCATTTTCTTTTGCGGCTGCGGTCTCCCGCACGGCGCACGGGCCCAACAGCCGGCACGCTCGATGCTCCCGGTTTCGGTCAACGGCAAGCGGATCAAGACCATCGACGTGCATGCGCATTGCAATTTCCACGAAGCCGGCGCGCTCCTGGGCGAGCAGGGAACAAGGATTCAGGCCGGCACGAACGTCGGGGCGCAGGAGACCTTTATCGAACTCGGTCAGCGGCTCGCCGCCATGGATGCGCAGGCCGTCGACATGGAGATATTGTCGATCAATACCTTCTGGTACGACCGCGAACGCGATCTTGCCGCTCTAATCGTGAAACTCCAGAACGAGAAACTGGCCGAATTCTGCGCGGCGCACCCCGATCGTTTCGCGGCTTTTGCCTCGCTGACGTTGCAGGCGCCGGATCTGGCGGTGCAGGAACTTGAGATCGCCGTCAAGAAGCAGGGACTCAAGGGCGCCGCGATAGGCAGTGCAGTGAACGGCGTCGATTTCTCCGACCCGAAATTCCATCCGGTGTGGGCCAAGGCCGAAGAACTCGGCGTGCCCTTGTTCATCCACCCCCGCGGCATTCCCGAACTCGGCAAGCGGCTGTCGGGTAATGGCTGGCTCGATAACGCGATCGGCTATCCACTCGACACGACGATTGCGCTCTCTCACCTGATTTTCGAGGGCACGTTCGATCGTTTTCCCGGGCTCAAGATCATCGCCGCCCATGGCGGCGGTTATCTGCCGTCTTCGGAACGTTCCGACCATGCCTGTCTGGTCCAGCCCAAGGGATGCAACGCGGACATCAAGCTGAAGAAGCGGCCCTCGGAATATCTCAAGCAGATCTATTTCGACTCGCTGGTGTTCACGCCGGAGGCGCTCCGCCATCTGGTCGCGCAGGTCGGCGCGAGCCAGGTCATGCTCGGCAGCGATTACCCCTTTCCCTGGGAGCTTGAGCCCGTCGATCACGTCTTGGCCTCGGCGGCGCTCAGCGACGACGAGAAAGCCGATATTCTCGGCCGCACGGCCGCGAAGCTGTTCAATCTCGGGACTTGAGCGCGGGCCGTCCTTCGAGAAGCCTCAAGGTGTCATGCGAAATTGAAATGCTGTCTTCGCGATAGAACCGTGCCGCGCCGGGATGGAACGGCATGATTCGATTGTTCTCCGCGTTGGCCGTGCGCGTACCGGCCGCGGTCGGATAGATCTCGGATTTGGGATCGGTTGCCGACAGCACCGCTTTGGTGATCGCATAGGCCACGTCGTCCGGAAGCTCCTTGTTGGCGACCACGAAATTCCAGGCGGAAAAACTCTTGATCTCGGCGGTCTGTCCCTTGTAGGTGCCGGGCGGAATTGTCGTCTTCGATAGCGCCGGCAGTTTGTCGAGCACGGCCGTGACGTCAGCATCGGACAATCCGAACACGATTGTATCCGCCTGGTCGGCGATCGTGGTCAGTGATGGGATTGGAACCACCGCGCCCTGCCACAGCGCATCGATCTCGCCGCTCAGCACCTGGCGCGAGAGCGCAGCGGGATCGCCATTGACGATGACAGGTTTGATATGGGCGACGTCGGCGGCTGCGCGGAAAAATCCTTCGGCCGGGCCGTTGGCAGGGCCGACGCCGACCTTCTTGCCGTCGAGGTCGGCAAGCGAACGAAGATTGCTCTTGCGTAAAGCGGCGACTTGAAACGAGGTCTCATACATCGGAAACAGCGCGCGCAGGTTTTCGTGTTTATGACCGTTCGCCCATCCTTCGCCGCGGACGGCGTCATAGGCAGACGCCATGAAGGCCGTTCCGATTGTCATGGGCGACGCGTCGACGGCCGACAGGTTTTCGTTCGAGCCTGCGCTCTTCTTGATTTCGAGGCGGAGACCCGTCTTGGCGAGATAGGCCGCGACGCCTTGTCCATAAGGTAGAAACGCGCTGCCGTCGCCAGCCGTCATGAAGATTACATGCGGAGCGTCTTGCGCTTGCGCCGCCGTTGCTCCGAGCGTGACGAGCAACACAAGGCCGCGGACCAGATGGCGTTTCGTGAAAATCATGTCGTGCTGAAGCGAAGCGTGCCGTCGACGTCTTCCGCCGTGAGACGGCCTTCGACGAGCATGTAATTGACATGCGCGATCAGTTCGCCGGCGGCAAATCCCATCTGATGCTCATCGAGCACGTGTTTGTGAAATACCACCGGTACGAGCTCTCTCGATGTTTTCGAAGTCTCCCGGCACGCATCCGCGATCAGCCGGCAGCGCTCCTCGTGATGGTCGGCCAATTGCTTGATCCGCGTCTTCAACCCGTAGAACGGCACGCCGTGACCGGGCAGTACCAGCAGATCGTAAGGCAGCGTGGTGGTGAGGCTCGCGAGTGAAGCGAGATATTCGCCGAGCGAATTCTGCTCGGGCTCGACCGCCCACACGCTGACATTGGGCGAAATTTTGCTCAGCACCTGATCGGCGGACAGAAACAGCTTGTCGGCGGCGCAGTAGAGCATCACCTGATCGAGCGCATGGCCGCCGCCGGTGATGACCTTGAAGCGGCGCGTGCCGATCGAAATCTCGTCGCCATGCGAGATTCGGCGATAGGACGCCGGCAGCGCCGAGACCCGCTTCAGATAATCCTGGCCGCGCCCGAGCAATTTGTCGGTCAGGCTCTCGTCCATGCCGTGGCGGCGGAAGAACAACCGTTGCGCCTGCTTGCGTTCTTCGGTGCCGCGGTTCTGATGATAGACCGATTGCAGATATTCGACTTGCGACATGTAAAGCGGGCAATCGAAGCGCTCGATGACCCAACCGGCGAGCCCAACGTGATCGGGGTGCGAATGAGTGACGATCAGCCGGCTGATCTTCACGCCGGCGAGCGGTCCCTCGAACAGCGCATTCCACGCCGCGATCGTTTCCTCATTGCCGAATCCGGCATCGATCATCGCCCAGCCTTCGCCGTCGGCGAGCAGGTAGATGTTCACGTGGTTGAGGCGGAACGGCAGCTTCAGACGAACCCACAACACGCCCGGCATGATCTCCACGACCTGATCGGGGCCGGGATGATTTTCCCAGGGGTAACGCAATGCCTCGGCCGAGGACGGGGTGGCGTCTTTCTTTGGCTGCATCGTCTCGGGTCTTTACATTACCGGTGATCGGCTGAACCGCACTATCGCGCGGGGTAGACGGAAAAAGCAAATGCCCGATAGACAAAATCTGAGGGGAACCCCGGAAGCTGCTAGGCTGCCCGGATGTTGGAGAGGAACACGTCGATTTCCGAACGCAGGACTTCGGCCTCGCGGCGGAAGGCGCTGGATGCGGTCAGGACTTCACCGGCTGCTGAGCCGGCTTCGGCCGAGGCGGTCGAAACGCCGATGATGTTGCTTGAAACTTCGGCCGTGCCGCCGGCGGCATGCTGAATGTTGCGGGCGATCTCGCGGGTCGCCGTTCCCTGCCGTTCGACCGAGTCGGAGATCGTCGCTGCAATTTCGTTGATCTCACTGATGGTGTTGCTGATGCTTCGGATGGCGCTGACCGCCGATCCGGTGACCTGCTGCATGCTGGCGATTTGCGAACGGATTTCGTCGGTGGCTTTCGCGGTCTGGTTGGCCAGGCTCTTCACCTCCGAGGCGACCACCGCAAACCCGCGGCCGGCTTCTCCCGCCCGCGCCGCTTCGATCGTGGCGTTGAGTGCGAGCAGGTTGGTCTGTGAGGCGATGGTCTGGATCAGATCGACCACGACGCTGATACGGCCGGCGTTTTCGGCAAGCCCCTGCATGGTGGCGTCGGTCTGGCCGGCCTCATTGACCGCCTTGCGGGCGATTTGCGCTGAGGTGACGACCTGACGGCCGATTTCGGAGATGGACGAGGACAGCTCATCAGTGCCAGCGGATACGGTCTGCACGTTGACGGAAGTTTCTTCGGCGGCGGACGCCACTGCGTTCACCAGCGCGCTGGATTTGTCAGCGGTCGTCGACATGGTCTGTGCGGTTGTCTGCATGGAGTTTGCGGAATTTTCCAGGGTCTCCAGTGCGGTGCGGACGGTGGCCTCGAATTCGACGATCCGCTCTTCCATACGCGACGCGCGCTCGGCCTTGGCCGCGCGGTCTTTGTCCTGATCGGCTGTCAGCGCGCGCGCCTCGATCATGCTTTCGCGGAAGACGTGCAGCGAATTCGCCATTTCCGCGACCTCGTCATGCTGGCTGGAGCGGTAGATTTCCGAACTCGAGGTCGCCGCTTGACAGGAGTTGCATCGAGCGTTGCAGGTTGCCGATCCTCCGCAGGATATTGCGGCCGACATAAAGCCAGACAAACAGTCCGGATCCGACGAGCGTAAGCACCCCAAGTGCGAGCATCGCTACGGTAGCAAACGAGATCTCGCGGCGCGCCCGATAGGTCGAGGCGTCGGTATCGGTTTTCACGCCGCTGACGAGCTGTTGCACGCTGATCCCGAGGCCGATCTCGAGTTTGCGGGTTTCATCGAGAACGATCTGCCCATAGTCGTTGGCATCGAGTTCCTTCTGACGAATCTTGAAAACCCTGGTCTTGCCTTCACCCAGCGCCAGTAGCTTCAATGCGGCGCCTCGCAGCGCCTCGGTCGTCGGGTCGTGGGGGAGCGCCTCGAGGGCCGATTTGACCTGCGCTTGCGCGGTCTTGCATTCCTTCTCGATCGCCTCGAGCGTGTTGCTGCTGTTGGCCGAGAGTGCGGCGGCCATCTGCGACGCCATCAGATTGGCGGTTGCGATGAGGGTGCCGAGCTGTTCGACCCGCCGCGCCGCCTTTGACGCGTCATCGGGAGAAAAGTTGGCGGATTGCAGGATAGCGTTGGTCTCGGTCTGCGCATCCAGCATCGCCGGATTTGCGGCGGCCGCAAAGCCTGCCTGCGCCTCGCGCAGCGCCTTGAATTGCTTGTCATGAACGGCGGCGGCTTCCAATCGCTCGCGAGCGGCCGAGCCCAGGCTATTGATGGTGTCGTCGATGTTCTTGACGGTTTCACCTAGCGCTGCGACGACCGCCTTGTCGGCACCGAGTTCAATCACCTCGCCTAGCCTGGCGAGGGCGCTCTGCTGGGTTTCCTTCATTTTCTTGGCGCGTTCGTTCAGGGCCTCTTCGCTCGGGGAGGCCAGCAGGGCCGGTCCCTGGCCGGAAAGGCTTGCGCTTTCTGCCGCCAGCTGCAGGCTGGCTGCGAGGCGCGGAATTCCTTGTCCGCTCAGCTCAATCATGGTCTCGCCAAGATGCCTGAACACCATGCCGGCGCCGGCGCTGATCAGGATGGTCATGCCCGCTATGAGGGCGAATGCGGCAAACAGACTTCCCCTGACGCCCAACCGCGGGCGAGAAAACCTCAAATATCGACCCAAGCCACCGATCTTTACGCGCAATGCCATGCTGCCCCGCCCGCAGTTTCAAAAAAATTGAACTATCCCTGGCGGGGAGTATCGTTTCACCCGGTTAATAAAACCGCGAATGTCCGTGGAATATGCCCTTTTTTGCGCCACAAAAACAAAAAGGCCGGCGCGAGGCCGGCCTTTTCTAACCGAATGATCTTGCGAAGGATCAGTACTTCGCGACCACCGGACCTCCCCAGTTGAAGCGATAGTTGATGCCTGCCTTCACGACGTGGTCGTCGGTGCGGAAGTTGCCGAACCGAGCCAGCGCGACCGGCGCGGTGAAGCTCGAATTGCCGAAGTTGTAGTACTGGTACTCGATCTTGCCCGACCAGTTCTGGGTGAACATGTATTCGAGACCGGCACCGACGGTGTAGCCGTTGCTGTGGTTGCCCGACAGCGCGAACGGGACCGAAGCGCCGGCGCCGTTCACCAGCGAATCGTTGTTGTCGGAGAAGGCATAACCGCCCTTCACGTAGAGCAGGCCCGGACCCCAAGTGTAGCCGATGCGGCCGGTGACGGAGCCGAGGCCGCGCTGGTTGTTGGTGTACGAGTTGCCGTTCGGGAACAGGACGCTGCCGTTGTTGCCGGCAATCCAGGAGTACTCGGCTTCCGCACCGATCACCCAGTTCGGGTTGAACTGGTAGTCGGCGCCGCCCTGGAGACCGCCCAGGAAACGGCCGTTACCGTTGTTTCCGGTAGCGAGGCCACCGAAATTGCTGTTGTCGCTGAACACGCCGCCGAGATGGCCGCCAATGTAGAAGCCGGTCCAGTTATAGAGCGGTGCAGCATAGGGCGCCTTGGCATACATCGGCGCGCGGGCAGGAAGGTCGGCTGCGAGTGCTGGCACGGTCGCGCCGAGGGCGACGAGGGCCACAGTAGCAAGTAGAAAATTCTTCATTGTTGTTCTCCGGAAAAGTATTTTCAGTTTTTTCAGACGGTGCGCTTTCTGCGCCGTTCATGGCGCGCACTTAGCCAGCTTTTGAGTAAAATGCTGTCACCCCGAGGACACAGTCGGGCATAACCCAACATATTGGGGAACAACACGAATCTGTGCTTAATGACAGCCTAATGAAGCCCTAAAGAAGCCTTAATTTTTGGCGCGCTGTGCATGGCAAAGCAGCGACAGCTGGAACCGTCGTCGACGGAGAAATATCGGCAGGGTTTGCCCGGAATCGTTCGCGGCGGGGCGTTTACGGGCGCGGCCAGGCGGAAAAATGGTGCTGCCAGACAGGATTGAACTGTCGACCTCTCCATTACCAATGGAGTGCTCTACCACTGAGCTACGGCAGCATGCGCTCGGAACCAGGACGCTAGATCAAAGAATCGGCCGAAAAGGGCTCCACGGAGCGGGGCGATCCTTGCCACAAGGCCATCACGCGCGCAAGCGCGGGAAGGCCCCGGCCGGCCGGCTAAAGCCGGGTATATCCGCTGGCAGGTCAGCCCGGCGCAGGAAACACCTCGCGGGAGCCTTGATTGGGCAGGACAGCGCCAACACAATGGCCACCACGATAGGCGGGTTGACGACGATGAACGGTGGAAACGAAAGCGGGGGGCGCAGCGGAAAGGCCGCCAAAGATCGGCGCGAGGCACGGCTGAAGCTGGCATTGCGGGAAAATCTCAAGCGGCGAAAGTCGCAAGCCAGGGAGAGGGCCGATTTCACGCCGTCGTCGTCGGCTTCTGATGAGGTGACCGGCGATAACGGCGAAGAAAGCCCGGACAAATAGCCGGTGGCTTCGCTTGCGCCGGTTGATGAAACTCCTCGACCGGGCGATTTTGCTGGATAAGGCGGTAGGTCATGTCGGAAGAAGCCATCATCGGAACAGAGGCGAACGGGAACGCCAGCCTCGCCAGTGCCTTCCCTCGCTTTGAACAGACCTTCCCGACATTGAGCGCGCCGGAAATCGCGCGAATTCGCCGGTTCGGCGAGGAACGCAACTATCATCACGGCGAAACGCTGTTCGAGACCGGCAAGCCGGGGCCGGGCATGTTTGTCGTATTGGCCGGCCATGTGGCCATTACCCAACGTGATGGCCTCGGCCGTATCACACCGGTCATCGATCAGGGGCCCGGCCAGTTCCTCGCCGAGATCGGTCAATTGTCGGGGCGCGCCGCGCTGGTCGACGGCCATGCCGAGGGCGATGTCCAAACGCTGCTGGTCGCGCCGGAACGGTTGCGCGCGCTGATGGTTGCTGAAGCCGATCTCGGCGAGCGCATCATGCGGGCGCTGATCCTGCGCCGGGTCAACCTGATCCGCGGCGGCGCTGGCGGCCCGGTCTTGATTGGCGAGGCCAATTCCGCCGGCGTGGTTCGTCTCCAGGGCTTTCTCGCCCGCAACAGCTATCCGTATCACGTGCTGTGTCCGCACATCGATGCGGACGCCGCCGATGTCATTGCGCGCTATTCGCCGTCGCAGGCCGACCTTCCGCTGGTCGTGGTGCCCGACGGCACGGTGCTGCGCAATCCGCGCGAATCCGATCTCGCGCGCGCCATCGGCATGGTGCGAGCCGTGCCAAAGGACAAAGTCTACGACGTCGTCGTGGTGGGCTCGGGCCCGGCGGGAATGTCGACCGCGGTCTACGCGGCCTCGGAGGGGTTGGCGGTTGCCGTATGCGATACCCGCTCCTTTGGCGGGCAGGCCGGCGCCAGCGCCCAAATCGAGAATTACCTCGGTTTCCCGACCGGCATTTCCGGACACGCCCTGATGGCGCGCGCTTTCAACCAAGCGCAGAAATTCGGCGCGGAGATCATGATCCCGGTCGAAGTGAAGTCACTCGATTGTTCGCGCGCCGACGGCGCTTTCGGCCTGACGCTGGACAATGGCGATGTGGTGCGGGCGCGCTCGGTCGTGATTGCGAGCGGCGCGCGGTATCGGCGGCCCGAGATCGACAGCCTCGCGGATTTCGAGGGGCGCGGCGTCTGGTACTGGGCTTCGCCGATCGAGGCTCGTCTGTGTGCCGGGCAAGACGTCGTTCTGGTGGGTGGCGGCAATTCGGCCGGCCAGGCCGCGGTGTTCCTGTCGGGTCATGCCCGCAAGGTACACATGGTGATCCGCGGCGGCGGTCTTGGCGCGAGCATGTCGCGCTATCTGATCGAGCGTATCGAGGCGGCCGCGAATATTGAATTGATCTTCAATGCGGAGATCGTGGGGCTTGAGGGCGCCAGCGAAGGTTCGCTCGAGCGCGTCCGCTGGCGCAGCCGCCTCGGTTCGGAAGAAAACAGGTTTGATACCCGCAATCTGTTCCTGTTCGTGGGGGCCGATCCCGCAACCGGCTGGCTCGAGGGGTGCGGCGTAGCGGTCGATCGCGCCGGCTTTGTCGCCACCGGCGCACAAAATGGCGGCGCGCCTCCTGCTTCGATACTGGCGACATCGGTGTCAGGTGTTTTCGCGGTCGGCGATGTGCGTTCGGGGTCGGTCAAGCGTGTAGGGGGCGCGATCGGCGAAGGCGCTCAGGTCGTTGCCGCGCTGCACGGTTATCTCGGTGATTCCGCAAAGCCTTCGTTGTAGGGGCCTTCGCCATAAGCCCGGAATATTGGTGTGCGAGCCGTCATCCCATGACGGTGGTGCAGAAATTTTATGATGCAATCATTCCGCGTGCGATCGGCAGCCACGACGCACCGGTGGCAATTTCAAACGATCGGCCGTAGCATTGACCCACTCAAACGGGGGAGCGCGTCATGATGCTGGGTTTAAGCTTGCATGCTGTTACGGTTTTGCACGTCGTTATCAGTCTGGTCGCGATCGTCGCGGGCATCATCGTCTTGTTCGGGATGTTCAAGTCGCAATCGATGCCGGGCATGACCGCCTTCTTCCTCGTCACCACCATCCTGACCAACGCCACCGGCTTCATGTTTCCGTTCAAGGAATTGCTGCCTTCGTATATCATCGCCGTCCTGTCGCTGGTGTTGCTCGCGATCGCCTGCTACGCGCTCTACAGCGCAAAGCTTTCCGGATCCTGGCGCGCGATCTATGTGATCACGGCCGTCGCATCGCTCTATTTCAACGTGTTCGTGCTGGTGATCCAGAGCTTCCTGAAGATCGAGCCGCTGCATGCACTGGCGCCGGGCGTGCCGCCGAGCGGCCCGACCTTCGCCGTCGTCCAGGGCATCGTGCTCGTCCTCTTCGTCCTGGCGGGCATCCGGGCGGTGCGGCGTTTCCACCCGGCGTAAGTTGACCGGTGCAGGTCATCCTGTTCGGCGGCCTCTCACCGTCGTTCCCATCAATTTGCCGCAAACCTGAAGGTGTTTGTCCTCGGGGTTTGCCCTGGATGTTTGCATAGGGTGGCGTATTCGCCCTATAGCTCGTCCTATTGGGAAAAGCAGGCATTGGCATGGATCGCATTCGCATCATTGGCGGCAACGCGCTCAACGGCACTATTGCGATTTCGGGCGCCAAAAATGCCGCGCTGCCCCTGATGATCGCGGGTCTGTTGACCGACGAGACGCTGATCCTCGACAATGTGCCACGGCTCGCCGACGTCGCGCAGTTGCAGCGGATTCTTGGCAACCACGGCGTCGATATCATGTCGGCGGGAAAACGGCCCGGCGATCGCGAATATCAGGGCCAGACCCTGCACATCTCGGCTGCCAACATTATCGACACCACCGCGCCCTATGATCTGGTGTCACGGATGCGCGCCAGCTTCTGGGTCATCGCGCCGTTGCTGGCGCGGATGTACGAAGCCAAGGTCTCGCTGCCCGGCGGCTGCGCCATCGGCACCCGGCCGGTGGATTTATTGATCATGGCGCTGGAAAAGCTCGGCGCCGAGATTGCGATCGACGGCGGCTATGTGATCGCGAGCGCCCGGGGCGGGTTGAAGGGCGGAGAGATCGATTTTCCGAAGGTGACGGTCTCGGGCACCCATGTCGCGCTGATGGCCGCGACACTGGCGAAGGGCACGACTGTCATCACCAACGCCGCCTGCGAGCCTGAAATCGCCGACGTCGCCGATTGCCTCAACAAGATGGGCGCGCGCGTGACGGGAGCCGGAAGCCAGCGGATCGTCGTCGAGGGCGTGAGCGCGCTGCATGGCGCACGGCACACCGTGCTGCCGGATCGCATCGAAACCGGCACCTATGCGATGGCGGTGGCGATGACCGGAGGCGATGTTCAATTGAGCGGCGCGCGGCCGGAACTGCTGCAAGCGGCGCTCGACGTGCTGACCGAGGCCGGCGCGGTCGTGACCGCGAATAACGAAGGTATTCGCGTGGCCCGCAACGGCGCGGGCCTCAATCCGGTGACGGTTTCGACCGCGCCGTTTCCGGGCTTCCCGACCGATCTCCAGGCCCAGTTGATGGCGCTGATGACCCGCGCCAAGGGCGCTTCCCGCATCACCGAGACGATTTTCGAAAATCGCTTCATGCATGTGCAGGAACTGGCGCGGTTCGGCGCGCGGATCCAGCTCGACGGCGAAACCGCAACCGTTCATGGCATCGGTCAGTTGCGCGGCGCGCCGGTCATGGCCACCGACCTGCGCGCCTCGGTGTCGCTGGTCATCGCAGGCCTTGCCGCCGAGGGCGAGACCATGGTCAACCGCGTCTACCATCTCGACCGCGGCTTTGAGCGGCTGGAGGAGAAGCTCTCCGCCTGTGGCGCCCGCATCGAGCGCATCAGCGACTAAGTGCTGGCCCGGCTCTGGGAAAGGGTTGACGGCGATTTGTCCTCGCGCCATGGAGCAGAAGCCTTTATTTAGGTCTGCGAGACGTTTGCCGGAAAGCCGCCATGCCCGTTCTGCTCGATACCTCCAGCGCCGATTTCGGACGCGCATTCGCCGCGTTCCTGGCGATGAAGCGCGAGGTCGCCGCTGACGTCGAAGCGGCCAGCCGGCGCATTGTCGACGACGTGGCCGCCCGTGGCGATATAGCCCTCATCGAAGCCACGCGAAAATTCGACCGGCTTGATCTTGACGCCGCGCGCCTTCGCGTCAGCGCGGGCGAAATCGAGCAGGCCGCCGAGGTCTGCGACCGTGAGACGCTGGCCGCCCTTGAACTGGCGCGCGACCGGATCGAGAGTTTCCACCGGCGGCAATTGCCAAAAGACGAACGCTTTACCGATGCGCTTGGCGTTGAACTCGGCTGGCGCTGGAGCGCGATCGAATTGGCCGGGCTTTATGTTCCCGGCGGCACCGCCGCCTATCCGTCGTCGGTATTGATGAACGCGGTCCCGGCCAAGGTAGCGGGCGTCGGTCGCGTGGTCATGGTGGTGCCCTCGCCCGATGGCAAGCTCAATCCGCTGGTGCTGGCGGCGGCGCATCTGGCCGGGGTTTCCGAAATCTATCGCGTCGGCGGCGCGCAGGCCGTGGCGGCGCTGGCCTACGGCACCGCGACCATCGCGCCGGTCGCCAAGGTCGTTGGACCCGGCAATGCCTATGTCGCGGCGGCCAAGCGGCTGGTGTTCGGCAAGGTCGGCATCGACATGATCGCGGGACCGTCAGAGGTGTTGGTGATCGCCGACCGCTCGGCGAATGCGGCATGGATTGCCGCCGATTTGCTGGCGCAGGCCGAGCACGACGCCAACGCGCAATCGATCCTGATCACCGACGACGCGATGCTCGCCACCGATGTCGCGCGCGCGGTCGAGACCCAACTATCGACCTTGCCGCGTGCAGAAATCGCCCGCGCCTCATGGCAGGGTTTCGGAGGCATTATCAAGGTGAAGACGATCGATGAATTGGTCGCCCTCGCGGATGCACTCGCCGCCGAGCACCTCGAAATCATGACCGTCGACCCGGAAGCGCTGGCGGCCAAAATCCGCAATGCGGGCGCGATCTTTCTGGGGCCGCACACGCCCGAGGCGATCGGCGATTATGTCGGCGGCTCCAATCATGTGTTGCCGACCGCGCGCTCGGCGCGGTTTTCATCGGGTCTCGGCGTGCTCGATTTCATGAAACGGACGTCGATGCTCAAATGCGGGCCCGACCAGTTGCGCGCACTTGGCCCGGCGGCGATGACGCTCGGCAAGGCCGAGGGTCTCGATGCCCATTCGCGCTCCGTCGGAATACGTCTCAACCTGCCATGACCCAGCCGCCGCCAGGAGATGATTCGAAAAACCGCATTGTCGCGGTTACGCTCGATGAGGAATTGATCGGCCGTTCAGGTCCGGACATCGAGCATGAGCGCGCGATCGCAATCTACGACCTGATCGAACAGAATCTGTTTGCGCCGGAGGGGGTCGAGGACGGCCCATTTACGCTGCATCTTTCCATCACCGGCAATCGCCTCGCCTTCGATATCCGCCGCGAGGACGGCTCGCCCGTGGTGGCGCATCTGTTGTCGCTCACACCGTTTCGGCGCATCGTGAAAGACTATTTCATGATTTGCGACAGCTACTATCAGGCGATCCGGACCGCGACGCCCGACCGGATCGAGGCGATCGACATGGGCCGCCGCGGCATCCATGACGAGGGGTCGCGCACGTTGCAGGAACGGCTGAATGGCAAGGTGCGGATCGATTTCGAAACCGCCCGCCGCCTGTTCACGCTGATCTGCGTCCTGCACTGGAAAGGCTAAATATGGCGGCGCCGCTCTTGCGCGCTCCGCAAGCCGTGCTGTTTGCCTGCGGGTTCAACAGCGTGCGCTCGCCGATGGCGCAAAGCCTGCTGCAGCAGATGTTTCCGCATGCGCTCTATGTGCGGTCCGCCGGCGTCAAGAAGGGCGAGCTCGATCCCTTTGCGGTCGCCGTGATGGCCGAACTCGGCCAGGATATCTCGCAGCACAGACCAATGACGTTCGAGGAACTCGACGATTGGGAGGGCCTCAACTTCGATCTCATCATCACGCTGTCGCCGGAGGCGCATCACAAGGCGCTGGATCTGACACGGACGCTCGCGGCCGATGTGGAGTACTGGCCGACGCCCGACCCGACCGGCCTGGAGGGGAACTCGCGAGCAGAAACTCGAGGCCTATCGCGAGGTTTGCGACGGCTTGCTGTTGCGAATCCGCAGACGGTTTTCGAAGGTTGGCGCGGCTAGCGGCTGACGGAGTGACGCAAGGAGAGCCCGTTACCGTGTAACGGTTCGGGAACCGATGCTTCTGCTTCGTGACGATCGGATGTCAGCGCCTTTTTCCCAAAGGCTGTCGGCAGTTAGCCGGTGCATTGTTTGTCATGGCCGCGGCGAATGCATGGTTGTCTCGGCGTAAGCCTTCCGATAGGTTCCGCGCGCATTCACGCTTGTTCGAATTTCTCCCGCCGACCACACCCGCATGCTTGGCCGCCCCAAACTGGTTCTCGCTTCAGGTTCGCCGCGACGTCTCGTCCTGCTTAATCAGGCCGGCATCGAGCCTGATGCGCTGCGCCCCGCAGATGTCGATGAAACGCCGAAGCGCGGCGAGTTGCCGCGCGCCTGCGCCAACCGGCTGGCCCGCGCCAAGGCCGATGCCGCCCTCAAGTCGGTACAGCTCGACGACGAACTGCGCGGCGCCTTCATTCTTGCCGCCGACACCGTGGTCGCGGTCGGCCGCCGCATCCTGCCCAAGGCCAATCTGGTCGATGAGGCCGCGCAATGCCTGAGGCTGTTGTCGGGCCGCAATCACCGCGTCTACACCGCGATTTGCCTGGTGACGCCGAGGGAGGCCTTTCGCCAGCGCCTGATTGAGAGCCGTGTACGTTTCAAGCGGCTCTCCGAAGACGACATCCAGGCCTATATCGGTTCGGGCGAATGGCGGGGCAAAGCCGGTGGCTATGCCGTGCAGGGCATTGCGGGTTCGTTCGTGGTCAAAATGGTCGGCTCCTATACCAACGTCGTCGGCCTGCCGCTTTATGAGTTCGTCACGCTGCTCGGCGGCGAGGGGTTTCCGATCCGCTTCGGCTGGCTGAATGCCAGCTAGGCCGCCAGCTGAGGCGTCTTCCGGCATGGCGCCGGCGAGGCCGTGCCCGGTCTGCGGCAAGCCCTCCACCGCAGCCACGAAACCTTTCTGTTCGGACCGCTGCAAGGATGTCGACCTGCATCGCTGGCTCTCGGGCTCTTATGCGATTCCCGGCCGTGCCAATGAGGACGACGACGGCGAGTAGCGTTGTCTAAAATATACCTTTGTTTTCAATATCTTGAAAAATGGTCCGTCGCCGCCCTGCGGGCTATGCCGGACACGCTTCACCGTCGGCTTGCGTATGGCTGCGCCACGCGAAGCCGAATGGCGAAGCGTGGTGGACAGAGCCGTATTGCCTGACTATAAACCGCCGCTCCCTCACGCCGCTTCGTCGGCTTTGGCGGAACGCCCAGGTAGCTCAGTTGGTAGAGCATGCGACTGAAAATCGCAGTGTCGGTGGTTCGATCCCGCCCCTGGGCACCATCAAAATCAATCACTTAGATGTCGTCAAGACTGTCCACTCAATTGCCGTGTCCGCACTGTGTCCGCGTTAACGTTGTGGGTCTGTCGATGCCACGCCCTGCATCACCGCTGAACGTCGCGCCGTTATCCACCGCGTGCCGATACGCTGCGTAGCTCGTAGCGAACGGCCCAGTAGGCGGACCGTCCGGCGAACAGCCGCGTCGGCGCGGCCACCAAAACCAACCAGCGCCGCCCCTGCCGAACGTCTCCAGCGTGCGGTCAGCAATAGAAGACTTCGATGCTGATGCCGGTCAGCGGGTTGATGTCGTAGAGCGGCTCACGGGCTGCGCGTTGTTCGGGGCAGGTGCGATGGCCATCACGCTGCCCTTTCCGCTGGCTCGGCAAGGGCTAGGCCGCGCAGGTAGTCCGCAGCCTTGGAGGCATGGCTGCACGCTGTAAAGAAAGCCCGTTTGTCAGCCTTCAGAAGCTCAATCCAGTTGCCGATGTAGCCAGCGTTCCGAACGTCACCGTCAAAGCCAAATTCCGCGCACAAGAACGCCGCACCCAACTCCGCAATCAATTCCTCGGCTGCGTAGTTGCGTGAGCCGAACCGGTTCTTCAAATCCCGATCAAGGCGCGACTTGTGGCCCGACCAATGCGTCAATTCGTGGAACGCCACGTTGTAGAAGTGATCCGCACCCTTGAACCCGGCGAATGCAGGCATCGAGATGAAATCCCGGCTAGGCACATAGTAGGCTTCACCGTGGCCCTCGCGGATGTCCGCGCCAGTTGAGTGCAGGAATGCGTCGGCAAGCTCGTCGCGCGTGTCGGGATTGCGAACACGCATCGGCTTCCCGGTGTTGATGCTATCGGGCAGGTTCTCGCACTGGTCGACGTTGAAAACCGTATACTCGCGCATCATCGGGATCAGGCGCGTTGACGAGCTATCGTCCGCGCCTTGGTCGCGGACTTGCAGTTGCTTCACGAAATAGACCTTGGTGCCGTGCTCGCCCTTGCGGACGTTGCCACCCAATTCCAAGGCCTGCTTGAAGGTCAGGAAACGCGGCGTGCGATAACCAGCCGCTTGCGCCATCCACAACAGGACGACGTTGCAGCCAGAGTAGGGCCGGTTGCTCACGGCATTGCACGGCGTATTCGCCCCCGGGCTTGCCGACCATGGCTTTACCCAAGGGGCGGCCCCGGCTTCTAGCTCCGCAACAATGCGTGCGGACACCTCCGCATAGAGATCACGTTTCATACTCGCCCTCGCTGTTATGGCTGACGCGACCACGATTGGCCGCTTGCCATAGCCGCGTAGGGCAAGGCTTCTAGGTTTGGTCAGGCTGATGGGCGCAAAATCTATCCCCCACCCACCATGGACAGGCCCCCCGTCTCGTTCGCGCGAAGAGGTGCGCCGCGCTGATATT
>CAVVZW010000127.1:0-3018 GCA_963752265.1 uncultured Alphaproteobacteria bacterium | reverse complement strand
GGAACTCGAAGACCTGTCGTTCCGCACCCTCGATCCCGACGCCTATTCGGTGGTCCGGCAGCGGCTCGATTCGCTGGCCGAGCAAAACCGCAATTTGATCGGCGAGATCGAAAGCCAGTTGTCCAAGAATCTCCAGAAGAACGGACTGAAGGCGCATGTCTATGGCCGCCGCAAGCAGCCGTTTTCGATCTGGACCAAGATGCAGCGCAAGTCGGTCGGCTTCGAGCAGTTGTCCGACATTTTCGGTTTCCGCGTCGTGCTGGGGGATGTCGAGTGTTGCTACCGCGCGCTCGGTGTCGTGCACACGACCTGGCCCGTGGTGCCGGGCCGCTTCAAGGACTACATCTCGACGCCGAAGCAGAACGACTACCGCTCGATCCACACCACCGTGATCGGTCCGGGAAAGCAGCGCGTCGAACTGCAAATCCGCACCGAGGATATGGACCAGATCGCCGAGTTCGGCATCGCGGCGCACGCCTTCTACAAAGACGGCGTGGGATCACCGACCGAACGCTTGAAACGCGAATCCTCAGCCTTCGCCTGGCTCCGCCACACCATCGCGATCCTGTCGGATAGCGCCAATCCGGAAGAGTTTCTCGAACACACCAAGCTCGAGCTGTTCCACGACCAGGTGTTCTGCTTCACACCCAAGGGCAAGCTGATCGCGCTGCCGCGACAGGCTAATGTGATCGACTTCGCCTATGCCGTGCATACCGACGTCGGTAACAGCGCGGTCGGCTGCAAGATCAACGGCAAGTTCGCGCCGCTGTCGTCGGAATTGCAGAACGGTGATGAAGTCGAGGTCTTGACCTCGGACGCCCAGTCCTCGCCGCCAACGGCCTGGGAATCGCTGGCGCGCACCGGCAAGGCGCGTGCGGCGATCCGAAGGGCCACGCGCACGGCCGTGCGGGATCAATATGCCGGGCTTGGCCGCCGTCTCGTCGAGCGGCTATTTGCCCGCGCCAAGATCGAATATGCCGACGACAAGCTGAAGGGCGCTCTGCCGCGGCTGGCGCGGGCCTCGATCGACGATGTGATGGCGGCGGTGGGGCGCGGCGAAATGAAGGCCTCAAATGTCGCCCGGGCGATGTATCCCGACTACAAGGAGGAGAGAGTTGCGCGGTATGGCGGCAAGAAAGGCCTCGCCGACAAGCTAAAGCTGAAATCGCCTGATGGCGCAGGGCGGAGCCTGTCGGCTATTCCGATTCGCGGTATCAACTCGGATTTGCCGGTCAAGTTTGCGCCCAATGGCGGCGCCGTACCGGGCGACCGCATCGTCGGGATCATCTCTCCGGGCGAAGGCATCACGATCTATCCGATCCAGTCGCCCGCCCTGAAGGATTTCGAGGAACAGCCCGAGCGTTGGCTCGACGTCCGCTGGGATGTCGATGAGACGACGCCGCAACGCTTTCCGGCGCGAATTATGATCGACAACGTCAACGAGCCAGGAAGCCTGGCCCAGGTCGCCACCGTCATCGCCGAGCATGACGGCAATATCGACAACATCAGCATGTCGCGCCGTTCGCCTGATTTTACCGAGCTCACCATCGATCTTGAGGTCTATGACCTCAAGCATCTCAGCGCTATTATCGCCCAGTTGCGCGCCAAAGCCGTGGTCGCACGGGTGGAGCGCGTCAACGGGTGAAATCTTCTACCCTCGTCCTGAGGTGCGGCGCTAGCTCCGCGTCTCGAAGGATGAGGCCTGACCGGGACCTCATGGTTCGAGACGGCGCACGCGCCTCCTCACCATGAGGATCGTGAATTTCGTCGAGAGTTTGAGATGCCAGATCCATTGCCGATACGTCTCGGAGTGAATGTCGACCACGTCGCGACCCTTCGCAACGCGCGGGGTGGCGCACGGCCCGATCCGGTGCGTGCCGCGCTGACGGCAATTGCGGCCGGTGCCGACGGCATTACCGCGCATTTGCGGGAGGATCGCCGCCATATCCGCGACGAAGACATGACGCGGCTCAAGGCCGAAATCTCAAAGCCGCTGAATTTCGAGATGGCGGCCACCTCCGATATGCTCAGGATTGCGCTCGCGACCAAACCTCACGCGGTGTGTCTGGTGCCGGAGCGGCGGGAAGAACTGACGACCGAGGGCGGTCTGGATGTGGTCGGGCAGCACAACGCGCTCGCGCCCTATATCGCCCGGTTGAACGATTCGGGGGTGCGTGTGTCGCTGTTCATCGCAGCCGACCCGGCGCAGATCGAGATGGCCGCCCGCCTGCGCGCACCGGTCATTGAAATCCATACTGGCGCCTGGTGCGACGCGGTGGTCGATGGTCATCTCGATAGGGCCGAATTGGAGTGGAAGCGCATCGTCGCTGGCGCGGCCTTGGCCCGCTCGGCCGGCCTGGAAGTGCATGCCGGCCACGGCCTCGACTACGCGACCGCGGAAAAGATCGCCTCCTTAAGCGAAATCGCCGAACTCAATATCGGTTACTTCATGGTGGGCGAGGCCCTGTTTGTCGGCCTGGCGGAAACGGTTCGCGCGATGCGTGCGGCGATGGATCGTGGCCGGAAAGCGGGCGATAGGCCATGATCATCGGCATCGGCTCCGACCTGATCGATATTCGCCGGGTCGCCAAGGTCATCGAGCGTCATGGCGATCGGTTTCTCGGCCGGATCTTCACCGACGCCGAGCGCGCCAAGGCCGAACGCCGCGCCAAGAACCACAACATGGTTGTGGCGACCTACGCCAAGCGCTTTGCGGCCAAGGAGGCCTGTTCCAAGGCGCTCGGAACCGGTATCCGGCAGGGGGTCTGGTGGCGCGACATGGGGGTCGTCAATCTGCCGGGTGGCCGGCCAACCATGCATCTGACCGGCGGGGCGCTAGCCCGGCTGGAGGCGCTCACGCCGATGGGTTTTGAGGCCAGAATCGACCTTAGCATTACCGATGATTGGCCGTTGGCGCAGGCCTTTGTCATCATTTCGGCCGTCGATGCCCACATCGCGTAAAGCGGGCGGTCGCATGGTCGAAATAAAACTAAAATATTATATTTATCAGTGGCTTAT
>CAVVZW010000126.1:0-16489 GCA_963752265.1 uncultured Alphaproteobacteria bacterium | reverse complement strand
CGACCTCAGCGATCAAGCTCCTTTAACCGCCGCGCATAGAGTCGCCGTAGCGGCTCTAGCTGCGTGGCGGCGGTTGCCGCAAGATAGGCTTCCCGCGCGGCCTCGCGCCGATCGAGCCGGCGTAACAGATCGGCGCGGACTGCCGGCAACAACTCATAGCCCTCAAGCCCGCCGCGCGCCTCGATCGCATCGACAAGGTCGAGCGCGCGCGCAGGTCCATCGACCATCGAAACGGCGGCTGCGTGGTTGAGCTCGATCACGGGCGAGGGGCTGATCCGCAGCAGCACTTCATAAAGTCCCGCGATCTGCTTCCAGTCGGTATCCCCGAAATTGGGTGATTGCGCGTGAAGTGCGGCGATCGCCGCCTGCACGGTGTAGGCCTCCGCGCGGCCCGGCAACAGCAACGCCTCTTCCACGAGCCTCAATCCTTCGGCGATTTGAACCCGATCCCACAACGTGCGGTCCTGCTCTTCGAGCAGAACGATATCGCCGCCTTCGCTCTCGCGGCCCGCGCGGCGCGCATCGTGCAGCAGCATCAGCGCAAGCAGACCCTTGACCTCGCGGCGTTGCGGCATCAACGCATCGAGCAGACGTGAAAGCCTGATCGCCTCGCGCGCGAGATCAGGCCGCATCAGCGCCTCGCCTGACGTTGCGACGTAGCCTTCGGTAAAGACGAGATAGATCACCGCCAGCACGCCGCGCAGCCTTAAGGAAAGCGCGTCGCGATCGGGCACTTCGTAGGGAATCCCGGCAAGGCGAATTTTCTGCTTGGCGCGAACCAGGCGCTGGCCCATTGCATCCTCGCTCACCACAAAGGCGCGCGCCACCTGCGCGGTGGAGAGCCCGCAGACCGTGCGCAAGGTGAGCGCGACCTGAACCTCGGCCGCAAAGGACGGATGGCAGCAGGTGAAGATCAGCCGCAGCATATCGTCGTCGAGTGCGGCGTCGTTGTCGTCCTGCGAAGGCTCGGCATTGAGCAGCGCTTCATGCGTCAGGGCTGCCTCTTTGTCGCGAAACGAGATTTGCCGGCGGATGCGGTCAATCGCCTTGTTGCGCGCCACATTGACCAGCCAAGCGCGCGGATTGGACGGCGCGCCCGTGGAAGGCCAGCGCTCCAGCGCAACGGCAAAGGCCTCCTGCAACACGTCTTCAGCCAAATCGAAATCGCCGACGAGACGGATCAGCGTGGCCAGCGCCCGCCCCGTCTCGTCGCGAAATATTTTCTCGATCTCGGCCGACGTCATTACTTGCCGATCACGCTCGGCCGGCCCTCGCTTGATTCATCTCCGGCGTGTAGACCATGATTGGCCGAATCTCGATCGAACCATCCCTGGCGCCGGGAATTCGCGCCGCGATTCCGATCGCCGCATCGAGATCCTTGGCTTCGACCAGATAGTAGCCGCCGAGTTGCTCGCGCGTTTCGGCAAACGGTCCGTCAGTGGTGAGGATTTTGCCCTCGCGCACGCGCACGGTGGTCGCAGTCGTCACCGGCTGCAATCCGTCGCCGGCCTTGAAGTGGCCGCTCTGGATAATGGACTGCGTAAACGCGCCGTACTCCCCCGCCATTTTCTGGCGGTCGGCATCGCTCATTTTGCCGAGCTCGGCTTCGCTTCGATAGATCATCAGCAGATATTGCATCTCGCTACTCCCTGTAAATCGGCGTCATCGCCGACAACCAGTCGAGCGAACCCAACGCCAAACGACATCTTCACGATAATTATTTTTGGGCCATCCGCGCCATCGTTAACGGCTTGACGAAAGGCCCCATAAACTCCATGCCTTGGACGTCAGTCGGCCGGACGGCCGCTCCCATTCTGGTCGAAAGGCCCTGGGAGAGGAAAGTCCGGGCTCCATCGACATACGGTGCCGGATAACACCCGGCGGGGGCAACCCCAGGGAAAGTGCCACAGAGAACGAACCGCCCGCCGAAGCTCCGAAAGGAGCCAGGCGAGTAAGGGTGAAAAGGTGCGGTAAGAGCGCACCGCGGGTCCGGCAACGGAACCGGCATGGTAAACCCCACCGGGAGCAAGACCGAATAGGGATGGCAACGCGGGCCGTTCGCGAAAGCGATAACGCCCGCGGGAGCGATGTCAGGCTCGCTATCCGGGTAGGTTGCTCGAGGCCATGCGCAAGCACGGTCCCAGAGGAATGGCCGTCACGTCTCGCCCATGAAAATGAGCGGGGCCCTACAGAACCCGGCTTACAGGCCGGCTGATGCTTATCAATGAGGGGTTCGGCGTGAATAGCGCCGGACCCCTCTCCATTCAAGGCGGACGGAGGCTATCTCGGGCGGGACTCTTTGCCTTGCCCGCGCCTTATCCTGCCTTTATTGCTGGATCGTCATGGGGAACGCCTTGAGCCGCGCTTTAATTTACATCCAGACCGCCACCGCCCTGGCCGCGGTTGCGATCGCCGTTGCCGGATGCGCGGGCGCCAATAATGCGGCGTCTAATCAAGGCGAGCAACCGTACAAGACCATGTACGGCGTGAGCAGCGAGGGCACGACCACCGACCTCTACACCGAGATTTTCGGTTCGCGCCAACCGCCGCCCGGCCCCGCAACAAACGTTGCCTCCGCCCAGCCGGTCACGGCCCAACCGGCCGCACCGGGTCTGCAGCCCACGACCACGACGAACCGGCAGGGCCAGACCACGGTTGCCAGCCGGCCGCCGCAACCCGCTTACGGCCAGCCGGCTCCGGTGGTCCAGCCGGCGCAGGTCGCACAGCAACCCCCGCCACCTCCGCCAGAACCGGACACTCCGACTGCTTACGGCATCACCGCCAATGGTCCGAGCACCGATCTCTACACCGAGATATTTGGGCCAAGGCGCAGCAGCGGCCAATAGCCTCGCGATCCCGCGCGGGTGGATTTGACATTCTGACATGAATCTCAGAACCACCTCCGCATGAGCATGACTGCGATGACGGTGTTGCTGTTCGGCGCGCTCGCCGGCGGCTTCGTGTCCGGATTAGCGGGATTTGGCACCGCGTTGATGGCGCTCGGCATCTGGCTTTACGTTCTGCCGCCGGATGTCGCGGTCCAGCTGGTGCTGATCTGCTCCATCATCGCCCAGACCTGGACGCTGCCTTCGATCTGGCGGGCGATCGACTTCAAGCTGGTGTGGCCGTTTGTGGTTGGCGGCCTTGCCGGCGTGCCAATCGGCACGTTGCTGGTCGCCCATGCCGATCCACACCTCTTCAAGCTCAGCGTCGGCATTTTGCTTTTGATATTTCCGGCCGCGCTGTATTTCCAGCGCGCACCCGTGGCATTGAGCATTGGCGGCCGCGTTGCCGACACGGCCATTGGATTTGCCGGCGGCGTGCTCGGTGGTCTCGCCGGACTATCCGGCCCACTTCCGATTCTGTGGGCGAGCGTGCGCGGCTGGGGCAAGGACGAACGGCGTGGCCTGTTCCAGGTATTCAACTGGACGATCCTGACCGCCGCATTTTGCGCGCAGGCGGGCAGCGGACTGGTCACACGCGAGACGATGTGGCTGGCGTTAGTGGCGCTGCCGGCCACGATCGGCGGCGCATGGCTGGGCGCGCGCGCCTATCACGGCTTAAGCGACGGCAATTTCCGCGATGTCGTGCTTGGGCTTTTGTTTCTGTCCGGCATCACGCTGGTGTGGAGTAGCCTCGGTTGATCCTAACTAGTTTTTGTTTTTGACGCGTTTTCTTCACGCGAACCGGTGCCCACTTCGCTCGAAAACGCTTTAGCCAGCCGCCGCATTCGACTCGAACTCGGTTGCCTGTCTTTCAAACAGTCCGCGATAGATTCCGCCGCTTCGCATCGCAAGCGAGGCGTGCGTCCCCTGCTCGACGATCTCGCCGCGATCGAACACCAGAATCCGGTCGAGGCCGCGCACGGTGGAAAGACGGTGCGCGATCACGATCGACGTTCGGCCCTTCATCAGCCGCTCCATCGCCTGCGCGATCAGCGCTTCAGACTCCGAGTCGAGGCTCGAGGTCGCCTCGTCGAGGATCAGCACCGGCGCGTCCGCGAGAAACGCACGCGCCAGCGCCACGCGCTGCCGCTCGCCGCCGGAAAGCTTGACGCCGCGTTCGCCGACCAGCGTTCCATACCCCTTGGGCAGGCGCACAATGAAATCGTGCGCATTGGCGAGCCGCGCCGCCTGTTCGATCGCGGCATGGCTTGCGCCGGGCCGGCCATAGGCGATGTTCTCCGCCAGCGAACGGTGAAACAGGATCGGCTCCTGCTGCACGATAGCAATCTGGCTGCGCAGCGAATGCTGCGTCACCTCGGCGATATCCTGACCGTCGATCAGGATCCGCCCACCGGTCACATCGTAAAGCCGCTGCACCAGTTTGACGAAGGTCGTCTTGCCCGAGCCGGAGCGGCCGACCAGGCCCACGCGTTCGCCGGCACGAATATCGACCGACAGACCGGCATAGAGCGGCGTGAGGTGACCTCCGTAGTGGAATGTCACGTCATCAAAAACGATACGGCCGCCGTCGATGCGGATCGGCTCTGCACCGGCCGCGTCGACAATGCCGGTCGGCTCGGCATGGATCGCGACAAGCTCCTCCATCTCGTTCACCGAACGCTGGAGATTGTTGATGTGCATGCCGACGTCACGCAAGTAGGCGTGGATGACGTAATAGCTGGTGAGCACGTAAGCGACTTCGCCAGGCGTAGCGCGGCCCGCGAGCCACAGCACCACGGCGCCGCCGATCACCGAGCCGCGCAGGCACAACAGCACCGCGAGCTGGGCGGCGTTGGTGGTGTTGTAACGCAGCCACGTCCTGCTCACGCGCCGGCTCCAGCGGCTGACGACCCGCGCAAACCGCCCGTCTTCGCGCGCCTCGGCGCCGAACGATTTCACCACCGCGTTGCAGGTCAGGGCGTCCGCGAGCGTGCCGCCGACCTTGGTGTCCCAGGCGTTGGAGACGCGCGCGGCCGGTGCGATATAGCCCGTCGAGAACGCAACCGTCATCGCGACATAGATCGTCCCGCCGAGCGCGACCACAAGGCCGAGCAACGCCCAGTGCAGACCGAGCAAGATCATCGAGCCGAACAGCACCATCAGCGACGGCAACAGCGCCATCAGGATGGTGTCGTTGTAGAGATCGAGCGCCCACATGCCGCGGGTGATCTTGCGCACGGTCGAGCCGGCAAAGCTGTTGGCGTGCCAGTCCGTCGAAAAGCGTTGCACCCGCACGAAGGCATCGCGCGCGACGTCGGACATGATCCGCAACGTGAACGGCACGATCGCCTGCAGCCCGATCATGCGCAGCACGATCGACAGAAAACCGAGCACAACGATGCATCCAAACGCGACGAGTGCCGCATGACGCGCCTCCGGCTGCGCCGGGCCTGATGTCAGCGCATCGATCAGATGCCCGGAGAAAATCGGCATGAAGAGGTCGGCGACCGTCGCCCCCAAGAAGCCGAAGACAGCCGTCACGACAAGCGCCGGCTGCTTGAGCCAATGGCGAAAGACGAACGGGATCACCACGCGGATGGCGGCAGGCCGTTGATGGGTCGTTGCAGTCATGGTTCTGTTCCGGCTCGAATTTGGCGCGACGCGCGACGGCAAAAGGCCGAACGCAGGCGTCGGTTAAGAAAAATCGGTCACTTGACGGGAAATCGTGGGATCGGGACGTCAGACCCGATCGATGCTTTCGGAGGCGGCCCTCGAAGGGCCTGGTCTCTCGTTACGAGAGACTTGCATCCGGCAAAGACCTCGGACGCGGAAGCGCGATCTGCGAATAAGTCGAAATCATGCAAATCCTCCCGGGTTCGAGTAACGATACGCCTTATATAGAGGCATTATGAGGGATTCGCAACATCGGCGGCGCGGCGGCCAACCAATCAAAATTGAAAATACAGGAATTCCAGATGTTGCCACATGCCGAACAGCGAGATCGCGAAAGCAAACGCCGACACCAGCGCCCATGCGAGGTTCGGCCGCCATCGCGGCCAGGTGGAGGGCTCCACCACGCGGCGGTATTCGCGATAGCCGAAAATCTGCGGAACGTTTGGTAGCCAGAGCGCAATCGCAAGCGTCGCCACGACAGCGCCGCCGCCGATCATGAGCAGGCGTTCCTCGCCGACCAGAACCGGCAAATCCAGCAACTGTAAAACACCCGGCGAGGCATAGGCGGAATTGGCCGCTCCAAGACCGAACAGGCTCGCCAGCATCTGCCATGCTCCCGCCAGCGTTCTGGCGCGGAAGAACACCCAGGCGATCACCACGGCAAAAAACGTGATCGACCACGACAATGTTGTTGCAAGCCGGCCTGCCGGCCGAGCGAGCCCACGCCCCTCCTGCCAGAGACGATTGACGCAGAGGTAGAGGCCGTGCAGACCGCCCCAGATCAGAAAATTCCAGCCCGCGCCATGCCAAAGCCCACCCAGCAACATCGTCAGCATCAGATTGAGATAGCGGCGCTGTTCGCCGAACCGATTGCCGCCGAGCGGAATGTAGAGATAGTCGCGAAGGAAACGCGACAACGTGATGTGCCACCGCCGCCAGAAATCGGCGATCGAGGCCGCCTTGTAGGGCGAACGGAAATTCACCGGCAGGCGAATGCCAAACAACAGCGCCAATCCCACCGCCATGTCGGAATAGCCCGAGAAATCGAAATAGATTTGCAACGTGTAGGAAAGCGTCGCGAGCCATGCCCATGACGTGGTGACGCCGCCGCCGGCATCAAGGTATGTGAAGACCGGCGAGACGAACTGCGCCAGGTTGTCGGCGATGACCACCTTCTTGAACAGGCCCGCGGCGAGGATCGCTAGCCCCCGCGCCGCAAGCAGCGCCGAGCGCGACGTGCGCTCGCGCTTGAACTGCGGGATCATCTCCGCGTGGTGAACCAGTGGACCCGCGATCAGATGCGGGAAGAACGAGACGAACAGGCCATAACTGAAAATATCGCGCTCGACAGCAGCGCCGCGCATCACGTCAACCAGATAGGCGATCTGCTGGAAGGTGAAGAACGAAATGCCGAGCGGCAGCACGATGTCCAAGAGCGGTGGCGGCGCGCCGGTCAGCATATCGATGCTGCCGAGGATGAAGCCCGTATATTTGAAATAGCAGAGCAGCGCGAGATTGAGCGTGACCCCGGTCAGGCCGACGGCGCGGCGGCGACGCGGATCCTCCATCAAAAGGCCGAGCGAAAAGTTCGCCGCGATCGACGCCATCAGCAACAGAAGATAGATCGGCCGCCACGCGGCGTAAAAGAACAGCGACGCGCCGACGAGCACGAGGATGCCCGCACGCGGGGAATGTCGCCGCGCGGAAGCGAAGGCCAGCACGACGGCCGGCAGGAACTGAAACAGGAATGTGTAGGAGGAGAACAGCATCTAGCGCTTCAGCTGCGACACGAGATAGCGGGTGTAGATCGGCACGCCGGAAGCATTGACGTGCATCTCGTCGGCGTAATTGGCCTGTTCCAGGCCGGCGATAGCGGCGATATTCAACACGTCGAATCCGCAGGCGCCGCCGGCATCGGTCACGAGGGCCGCATATTGATCGTCTTTTTCCTTCCAGCCGGGATCACGGGCGCGGTCGTAGCGTGGCGCCCAGGGCGGGACCACCACCGTCACCTTTTTCGCCAATTTCACCATGTCGCACAGCGCACCGATCTCGAAGTGCGCCTTGGGCCCTGCGAGATTCCATTTGGCGTAATACGGGTGAGAGCCGATGTCGGACGGCCACTGGTTTTCCGGCTGTGTGCGATCGATGATACTGACGCCAAAGGCTTGCGGCGGCGGCGCCTTGTCGGCCACGTCCTGTTCGGAAGCAAGCCGCGAGGCAAAAGCTTCGTGAACGAAACGGATCAGGGTGCCGACGCGAAGCGGCAGGAACGAAACCATTTGCGCGAACACGCCCAGCCGGGGGAGGACGTCCTGCGGATAGACCGCCGCCGAACGAACGCCCTCGTTGAACAGGAACGGCGCGACGCTGATAACAACATGGGCGTTCCGGAATACGTCAGGCTCGCGGCGCATGGCGGCAAGCAGCGCCAGCGGCTCGCCGGCGTCATAGGCGATATTGACAACTGAGCCCGGTGGCTTGCCGATCAGTTGCGCGGCCAATGCCGGATCGACCTGATAATAGGTGCGGCTCTCGCCGCCAAACACAAATTCAGGATGCGATGCCAGCAGCGGCAGCTTGATCGCCAGCGACCTCGGAATTTCGTCGTGAACCCGATTGGCGACGGCCAGCAGGACGGCCAGCCCGGCGAGCCACGCGCCGGCTGTCAGCGCCAGCAGGCCCAAGATCCACCGCGTGGACAAAACCTGCACGCGTCGGAACGGACTTCGGTCGGAAATAGAAACCCCCTGCGCCATGCAGGCGGTTCAATCATGGATTCCGGCGCGAGACAACTAATGGCCGCCCGCAACCGCGTTCGGATTCGGCTTCTTCAAGAGCATGACCAGCACGCTGAGGCCGAAATAGAACAGCGCCAGAATGAAGAACGCATCGCCATAACCCATCACGATCGCCTGGCGGTGAACGATCTGCGATAACTGCTTCATCGCCATCAACGATGCATCGCCCATGCCTTGCAGACGCTGGGTGAAATCGTTGAGCGTCTCGGTTGCCGTGACGTTGCCCCAGTTGACGCGATCCTGAAGCCGCGAGATATGCAGATCGGTGCGGTCATTCAGCACCTGGTTGATGAGGGCAAGCCCGACCGCGCCGCCGAGATTGCGTGTCAGGTTGAACAGGCCCGAGGCGTTCTTGACCCGGTCGGCTGGCAGCGTGCCGAGCGCGATGGTGTTGGTCGGAATCATCGCACACATCATGCCGATGCCGCGCAGTATCTGCGGCACAAGAAGTTCAAGGAAATCATAATCGCGCGTGATCCAGGTCATCTGGTAGGAGCCGAGCGCGAAGACGACGAGGCCAAAAGCGATGATCAGGCGCATATCGACCTTTTGCAACAGCCGTCCGACGATCGGCGCCATCAAGAACATGGTGGCGCCGGAGACGAACATCGTCTCGCCGATCATCAGCGCGCTGTAGCCGCGCACCTCGGACAGATAACGCGGATAGATGTAGGTCAGACCATAGAGGCCGATGCCGACACAGAACGAGATCAGGCAGCCGACGGCAAAATTGCGGTCGGTGAAGGCCGTGATGTCGACGATCGGCTCTTTCGCCGTCAGCGCGCGGTAGAAGAAGGCAATCGCGGAGACGACGCAGATCGCGGCGCAAGTCGCCACGGAAGTATCCTGGAGCCACTCATATTGCGGCCCTTCCTCGAGCACATATTCCAGCGCCCCGAGAAATCCCGCCATCGCGATCAGGCCGAACCAGTCGAAGTGGTCGAGCAGCGCGAAATTTGGCTTGTCGAAATCAACCAGCGCCAACACGCCGACGGTGATGCCGATGCCGGGCACAACGTTGATGAAGAAGAGCCAGTGCCACGACATCAGGTCGGTGATGATGCCGCCGACGGTGGGGCCAATGGTCGGCGCCAGCGTCGCGACCAGGCCGATGATCGGGCCGACTATATAGAATTTCGAACGCGGGAATACCGTATAGGCGGAGGCAAACACGGTGGGGATCATGCCCGCACCGAGAAAGCCCTGGATCGCGCGCCACAGGATCATCTGCTCGATGGAAGATGCAAATCCGCAGAAGAAACTCGAAATGGTGAAGCCGGCAGCCGAAATCGCAAACAACAGCCGGGTGCCGAGCGCGCGCGACAGAAAGCCGGACAAGGGGATCGCGATCACCTCGGCGATCAGATAGGCCGTCTGCACCCACGATACTTCGGTCGAGCTCGCCGAGAGGCCAGCCTGAATGTCGGTGAGCGAGGCCGAGACCACCTGGATGTCCAGGATCGACATGAACATGCCGAACACCATGATCAGGAACGCCAGCAGCCGGCGCGGCGCGATCCGCTCGGCGGGCGCGGCGCTTATCATCGCTGAGTCGGCGGTCGTGTCAGTCATGATGCAATTGAGCCGTCATTGCGAGCGCGAGCGAAGCAATCCAGCGGTTTGGTCATTCCGGGATGGTCCGAAGGATTCGCTCGTGGAAAGAACGGGATCGCGTCGCTGCCGCTCGCGATGACGAGGATGGACAGCATCGGTCGAGGCCCCCTACTTCGCCTGAACCGTGCCCGGCGCGTCGAGATCGGCATCGCTGTCGGCATCGGCCGCCGCTTCGCTCGTATCGACGGTGGCATAGACCGACATGCCCGCGCGCAAGAGGTTCTGCCGCGCCACATCCTTTGGCACGCGAATGCGGACCGGCAGGCGCTGCACGATCTTGGTGAAATTGCCGGTGGCGTTATCCGGCGGCAGCAGCGTGAACACCGAGCCCGCGGCCGGCGAAATGCTGTCGACGATGCCGGCAAACTTGCGATGGCCGTAAGCATCGACCGAGATCATAACCGGCTGGCCGGGCCTGATCCGCTTCAACTGCGTTTCCTTGAAATTGGCGTCGATGAAGACGTCGTCGAGCGGCACGACATTGCCGAGCCGCTGGCCGACGGCGATGAAGTCGCCGGCATTGACCATGCGGTTTGAGAAGGTGCCATCGATTGGCGCGCGAACTGAAGTGAAATCGAGATCGCGCTCGGCTTTTGCGAGCGTGGTCTGCAATTCCATGAGCTGGGCGCGCGCTTCGGCCTGCTGCGCCTTCGCCACTTCGACATTGCTTTGCGCGGTATCGACGGCGGCGCGGGCCGATTTCACGCCCGCCATGCCCTGGTCGCGGCCGGCTTCGGACTGTTCGAAAGTCGCGTGCGTGGCGTAACCCTTTTCGCTCAATTGCTGCTGGCGATCGTAATCGAGGCCGGCGCGCTTGAAGCCGGCTTCGGCCGAGGCAAGATTGGCTTTGGCCTGCTCGGCCGCGCTCTCCTGAGCCGCAACTTGCCGGCCCATCCGCTCGATCGTCGCCTGCTGGGTCGCAATCTTGGTGCGTGCCGCGTCGACCGCGATCCGGTAGTCGCCATCGTCAATCTTGAAGACGACATCGCCGGCATGCACCAGCTTGTTGTCGCCCGGCAGGATCGCCGCGATATGTCCCGCGACCCGCGCGCCCAGCGTGGTGTTGTTCGCGCGCACATAGGCGTCATCGGTCGAAACATGAAACCGTCCGACCAGGAACCAGTGCACGCCATAAGATACCGCGGCGAGCGCAAGGACTGCGATCACGCCGAAGAAAATCGTTTTGCGCTTTCCAGTATTCGCCACAGGCGCAGCGACAACATCCGGCGCCACTGGCTTGGCGACCACGGAACGATCCGGCACGTCGGTCGTGCGGCGAGCGGTCTCGTCGGACAGATGTGCGCGAATGGAATTGGCGATGTCGGAAGCCTCGCGCGCCGCTTCGTGACCTGCCGTCTCCGGCCCGGTTCGTACGATGCGTGCGGCCTGATCTCTCGCAGCGGCCATCGCGACCCTCCCTATTCTCGTTCCAAAATCGATAAAGAAACAAAGGCCGGGCGACCGCCTCAGCCAGCATTTGTCTTAAATAACATTGACCGAACGGTTCGGTCAAGATATATTCTACCTTGGAAATATACGGTCGATACCCTTCCCAGTTGTTTCCGGGTTCCCGAATTTGCCGAGAAGCTAAATCAATGGTTGCAGAAAACTCATCCCCTCTCCGTTTAGTCGGCGACGCGGATTCCGCGAAGCGGCGGCAAATCATCGATGGCGCCCGCAAGGTCTTCATGGACCTGGGCTTTGACGGCGCCAGCATGGGCGAGATCGCGCGGTCGGCCGGAGTCTCCAAAGGCACCCTCTACGTCTACTTTGCCGACAAGAACGCCCTGTTCGAGGCCATCGTCGAGGAGGAGACCCTTCAACAGGGCAAGGTGACGTTCCACTTCGATCGGGATCGCGAAGTGGGCGCCATGCTGGCCGAATTCGGCGAGGCCTATATCGCCATGATCTGCCGGCCGGGCGGCGGATCGGCGATCCGCACCGTCATGGCGATTGCCGAACGCATGCCGGAGGTCGGCCGCCGTTACTACGACAACGTGCTGCAACAGACCATCAATCGTCTCGCAGGCTATCTCGACGCGCGGGTGAAACTCAATGAGTTGGCGATCGAGGACTGCGAACTCGCAGCATCGCAATTCCTGCTGATGTGCCAGGCCTCGCTGTTCCTGCCGTTTATTTTCCAGGCGGCGCCAGCGCCCTCGCCCGAGCACATCACCGGCGTGGTCGCGAGCGCAACTCGGATGTTTCTGGCGGCGTATCGGAAGAAGGGTTGAGGGCATCGGCGTTACAACCGTCTGCCGTCATTACGAGCGCAAGCGAAATAGCAACGCTGGAATTTATCGATGTGGACCGCCGAAACGCTGAAGCCGTGGCACGATTTCTACATGCTGACCGGAACGGCCGGCGCGACCTTGCTCGCGCTGCTGTTCGTTGCCGCCTCGCTCGGCGCCGGCTTTTTGACCGACGATCGCCGCAACGCGACGCGCACCTTCCTGAGCCCGGTCGTCCTTCATTTCACCACCGTGTTCGTTCTTTCCGCGCTTGCCCTGTTTCCCTGGCATCATGGCGATGTCTTCGCCGCGCTGGTCGGCGTCACCGCCATCGTCGGAGCCCTCCTCTCGGCCTGGATCACGTTTCAGGTCGTGCGCACCGACATGACGAACCATCTCGAGGACTATCTCGCCTACGGCCTGTTCCCCTGTCTCGGCTATCTCGCGCTGCTCGCGGCCGCCGTGTCGATCTATCTGGAAAGGGATTTTGGGCTGGCGGCGCTGGCTGGCGCGCTCTTGCTGCTTGCGATCGTCAGCATCCGCAACGCCTGGGACCTCACGCTCACGATGGTCCGCCAGCGCGGAAAGGCGGAGCAGTAACGCGTAGGATGGGTAGAGCGGAGCGATACCCATCAGGGACACGATGGGTTTCGCCAGGCTCAACCCATCCTACCGCCCTGATCCGCTCAGCCCGCAACAACAGCAGGCCGAGTCACATTAGACGTGTCTTCCGTCTCCTCAGCCGGCCCGCCGCGCAATTGCTCGCGATAGGCGGGATGTTCGGTCCCCATCATCCGGTCCCACCACGTGAAGTAGAGCCCGTAATTATGACGGAAGCTCGAATGGTGCAGATCGTGGTGGGTGGTCGCATTGATCCATCCGAACCAGCGGCTGTCAGCGAGCGCGCGCGGCATCAGTTCGACGCCGGCATGGCCCATGACATTGCGCACGATCATGAAAGCCATGAACAGGAACAGGCCGAACGCGTGCATCGGAACGAACAACAGCCAGAGCGGCGTGAAGGCCGCCATTAACAAGGCCTCGGGAATGTCGAAGGCATAGGCGGCAAACGGCGTCGGCGTGACCGAGCGATGATGCGTGCGGTGGAAATAAGGGTATAGCCGCGGATGGTGCATCAACCGATGCGTCCAGTAGAAGTAAGCGTCATGGGCAACGATGATCGCGGCCAAGCTGATCGCGAGATAGCCAATGCCCGCTTTGTCGAAATCGGTATAGATCGTGACGAAGCCGTTCATGGCGCAATAAACAATGGCCGCACCGTTCAGCGAGAAGATCACGCCGGTCCGCAGCGAGGTCAGGATCTCGCGGCGAATGTCGGCATTCGAGGGAAATCTCGCCTGAATCTTGCGCCGGCCAAGGCCGATGTTCCAGAACAGTTTCAGGATCAGCGCCAGCCCGCAGGCAGCGACCAGGTAGCGTCCGACATCGAGGACCAGCATGGGGGACCAGATTTGCCAGAAACTGGCGAGTAGGTCGGGGAAGGTTTGCATGGGGGATCTCCGCGTTCCAAGGACCGAAAACACGCTCGATCCTGAAGGGAGGAACGGCGCCGCGCTCGCCGAAACCTGCGGGGAGAGTGGCCGATTTCGAAATCGGCTAGCCGATTCCGGTTAGAAGGCGCTATTCGGCCGCGAGGCGATTGCTGCGGCCAAGGCGTTCGCGCCGAAACTCGGATGGAGTGAGCCCGGTTTTTGACTTGAAGGCACGATTGAACGGCCCAAGCGACTGGAAACCGGCATCCAGCGCAATCGTCAGAATGGGTACCGCCTCTTGCGCGGGGTCGGCCAGCGCCGCCATCACGTCGTCAAGGCGATAGCCGTTGAGAAAAGCGTTGAAGTTGCGATGGCCGAGCCGCTGGTTGATCAGGCGGCGCAGGCCGTGCTCCGCGATATCGAGTTTCGCCGCGAGACTGCCGATCGACAGCCCCTCCTCCCGGTAAACCTTGTCGTGCTCCATCAGCCGGCGCAGCGCGCCAAGAAGCCGGGCGTCCTCCTCGCGGTCAGATGGTCCGCCAATTTTGCCGGCAGGCGACACAGGGGCTGCGACGGGAAGCGGTTGCGGCTCGGCGAGGCCGAACGGAATCATCGAGCCGCTTTGGTTGACGGACAACAGAACCACCGCGAACACCACGGTGAGGAGCAGAAGGCCGGCGCTGATGCCAACCGAAAGCGCAGCACCACCGCTGCCGTTCGGATACGCGATCTCGGAGGTGATGATGACAGTCGAATAGAGCGCGATCGCAACGATCAAAACGCTGCGCAACCGCCGGCGCTCTTCGACGAGATCGACCGACCGTTCCGCCAGCGCATACCACGCGGCGATGGCATTGCATGTGAGTCCGATCAAGCAAAAGCCGACGCGCGCCGGCGCCGTACCGGCCCAGAGACAGGATGCGCCGACCGCCAGCACCGCCAGCCACACCAGCGCGTGCCACCAGGACGGTTTGAAATCGTCGTCGAACAGTGCGGCCGCGAACAGGCAGAACACCACCGGATTGCCCATCGAGATGAACCGCGCCGGCAGCAGCGAGGCCGGGAGCCCTGCTGCAAACGTCGAAGCTGAAACGACGGCGTAACAAGCAACACCCAGGGCAAAGAGCGCTCCGAACAGACCGGCCGGAATCCGCCGCGCATCGCGCAGAAGAAGCACGACGAGCAGAAGCAGCAGAAACACCGCTCCGCCACGCATGGCTGCTTCGATGAGGGGCACGCGGGACTCCCAATGGAGATGGCTGTCGTGGAATTTAACAAATTCGGGTGGAAGGCGATAGGGCGGCTGTCACCGTCATTGCGAGGAGCGAAGCGACGAAGCAATCCAGATCTTTCTGCGGAACGACTGCGGGGCCTGTCATCGGGCGCGCATTCGCGCGGCCCATTCGCTAACCCTCGCAATGACGGCGCGCCCCCTTACTCGTCCTCGAATTCGTCTTCCTCGTTGATCTTCTCGCGCTTGCGGCTCGCGGCGTGCTTCTGATTGAGCGATCCCGTCACCGACGTTTCGCGCGAAGCATAGGGGTTGCGCTGCATCGCGCGCGCGGCGACTTCTTCGCCGGAGACCGCGGCCGGCTGGCAGATCACGCGCCGCGAGGCGCGGCGCATCAGGTCCACATGAATGTGGTCGTAGTGATAGGCGTTGGAGCCTGGCGCCAGCACCGTGGTGAATTGCTGGCACGCGCCCGCCTCGACGTCGCGCAGAAAGCCCTGCTCCTCGGGGAGACCATGCCAGCCGTCCTTCACCGTGACATGCCGCCCGTCGGCCAGCATGAACGCCGCGACGTCGAGCGCATTGCCGAAGGCGTGCTCGGAAATATGCGCGTTCGGATCGCCGTTCATGCCGCGGCAGGAATAAGCGGAGATCTGCTTGATCTCGACCACGCGCTGGCCGAACCAGCGCTGCGCCGCCGGTTGCACCGTCTCGTTAAGCCAATGATCGAGCGCCGAGACGATCGGGCAGGCCAGCGTCGCGGCAGGCCTGACCGCGACCGGAACGGAAGCAAACGAGTTGATCGGTCCCGGACCGAGCCGCGGCGGCTGATAGGAAGCCGGTGGCGCTGAAGCCGGCGCATAACGATCGCGCGGGTAAGCCGGCTGTGGCGCATAAGGCGACGAGGGACCGGCCTGCCATCCGCGAGGCGCGCCTTCGCTGGGCAAGGGAATATCGTCCTGGTCCGGCGCGACACCCGGCGCGCGCAACGAAACCGGGCCGTTGGACGGCGCGCCATAGTTCGGCGAGCCGTAAGCCGGTTGACCGTAGGCGGGCGGCGGCGAAGCGTTGTTGGAATAATAAGGCGCAGGCTGCTGCGGCGGCGGTTGATTTCCCGGCCAGCGAGGCTGATTGCCGATCGTACCCGGCGGGCGAATGTCGTCATCGGCAAAGCCGTAACTGGAGGAGCTTTCGCCGAGCGCGGAAACCCTGAGAGGAAACTCCGCGCCGCAGGCGCCGGGGCCCGCAATCGGACTGATACGAACCAGATCGGCGCTTTCCTTGACGCTGCCTGACTTGAGACACGCCGCTTCGGCCTCGGCCCGCCACGGTTCGCGCTCCTCGGTGAAAAATCCGCGACCGCAACCCACCAACGAGACAAGGACGAAGGAGCCGACGAGATACAAACGAACTCCGCGCGTCATGCGGAGAACTTCAACGAATTTATTTAAGGACTCATCAACATCTTGTTTTCACGAACTCTTTAACCACGTCGCCAGCGATTGTGCGCCGCCAAGATGAGCCGGATGGACAGCAACGCTGACTTTTTTGTCATGAAACC
>CAVVZW010000125.1:0-3801 GCA_963752265.1 uncultured Alphaproteobacteria bacterium | reverse complement strand
GGAGGATCACCTTGACAAAGCTTCCATTCGCAACCGGGATCACCGCGTTGTTGGTGTTCACCACAATCGCCGGAGCGCAGCCCAGCGCGACGCCCGTCAAAGTAGACGATTCAGTTCTAAAAAAGCTCGGCACCGCAGCCGACCCGCTCCCTGGCTCCTGGATCACCTATGGGAAAAATAACAACGGCACCCGCTTCAGCACCCTGAAGCAGATCGATGCGTCCAACGCCAGCCGACTGGGCCTGGAGTTTTCACGCTGATGTTTTCGCTCGTGATATTTCCGCCCAGGTCCCGCATCCCAGGCTTGGTGTCTGCGGCATTCCATTCGTAAACGATCCGGCATTGCCGCGTACCTGAGGCTGGCGCACCATGATGCGGCTCACCGGAGCCATCAAGGGCAAGCCGGTTGATGTGATCCTGATCGAATGGGTAGATGCCGCAGGAGTGTCCCTTGCCGCCCACCTCATAGATCTGCTCCACCATCTTCAGTGCGTTGTCGAATCCGCCGGAATACCGGAAGACGGCAAGCACCGGTCCTCCGATCGCTGAAGTCCCGCGGCGACGTGGTTAACCGGCACTGAAATGGCTTGCTAAACTCCGCAGCCGCCGCGAGCGCGTATTTTAGGAGTTGGCCTCTATTGGTTTCCCGCATCCAACAGGGACGCGGGGGCAATCATGACCACTGACACCATCCAGAACAAACGCTTTGCCAATTCGAAATGGGCGGAGAGGAAGCAGGATTTCCTGATCGTTTCCTCGTTCGGGCTGTGGGCCGTGCTGCTCGGCCTGTCGCCGGTGCTGGCGGTGAGCTTTCTGACCGGAAGCTGAGGCAAAGCGCTGCCGCTTCGCCAGGACTCTCTCGCGGGCGCTGGTTAACCAGCGGTGACGGCGTCGTTTGAAATTCAAACGAGTCCGCGAGGCAGCTTTTAAACCTCATCGTTTAAGTTAGCGCCGCAGAAAACAAGAAACGCGGGGGCGCGTGATGGATACTCTCAATACTCAAGAAAACTCGAACCCCAAATGGGGCGGCTTTTGCATCCAGGACATCATCTGGGCGGTCAGCATCTGGTCGGTCATCCTGACCCTGTCGCCGGTCGTGATTTTCTATGTACTGATGGTGAATTGATCAGCGCAGACAAGCCAACGCAACATCATCCCGCGTGAGCCCCCTTCTGCCCACGCGGGATGATGTCGCTTTGCAAGCCGAAGGTCAGCCCGAATAACTTCAGGCCGCCTGCTTGTGCATCGTGCCGCTCGCCGAAACGGTACCACGGATCGCCTTCACCGAACGTTCGATCGCAGCCCAGAGCCGGCCGATCTCGGCCGCCGCCCGGCCTTCGGCGAAATATTCGCGGGCGCCTTCGCCCTTGCCGAGTGCCATCAGGAGGTCCGCACGATTGGTGATCTGCCCACCCCACACCGGCGCGCGGAACTTGGTCAACGCTTCCCGCGCGATGGTGACGATACGGCTTTCCACCTCGTCGCGGCGGGCAGGCGCACCATTGAGCACGACCGCATAGGGCTTGCGCGCGGAGCGGCACATTTGAATCGTTTCCTGCACGGCATTGACGTCAAAGACGCCGGGCCGAGCCGGAATCACGACCATGGTGGCGTTTTTGATCGCGTCATCAACCACAGCCGACAGATTCGGCGGCGTGTCGATGAAGACCCATTCGTAGCCGTCGCGCTTGGCGGCGGCGATGATACCACTGACCGAGTTGACGGCGGTCTTGATCGCCGGTTCGTTGGTACCGCGGAGCTTGTGCCACAAGGTCAATGATCCCTGCGGGTCGGCATCAACAAGCAGACACGGCTTGGTTATCTTATGGACATGCGCAGCGAGATGAGCAGCCAGGGTACTTTTTCCCGAGCCACCTTTACGCGACGCAAAAACAATGACGTTCATACTCTTCGCCTCCAGATTGACCCCAGATAACGAAAAATAAATCACCGCGCTGATTCGTGGAAGCAGAATTTGGTGTCAAATGTGGCAAAGTGGCCGAATAATCGGCAAGGTTGCTATTGAGTCATACCCAGATGCCGCCAACCGGGTATGTCTCTCAATATATCAGCCGCGAAAGTGACTCGAGGGCAACACGCCTACCAGTCTGAAGCCGTATGCTGACGCGGCCTGTGGAGTCTCTGCGGTTTCACCGCCGTCTCTTCCTGCCTGAAGTAGACCCGGCAGCCCGGACTGAGTTCGGCCTGCCGCCTGACCATACAAGCCCCGACCCGTGAGACATCCGGAATTTCAGGACCGCACAAGCGGAACGCATCACCCATGCAGGCCTGCTGTTGCTCCATGGTATAGGACCACCCGGTTGCGGGCCACGCCCCAACCCCGATCGTCAAGATTACGCCGGCAAGCCCCGTTCGAATCGCGAAAGCATTCATGATTCCCCCAAATCACCACCCCGCGCTAAGTTTGAGCGAGCAAAATGAAGTTGGCAAGCAAGCCTTCGCGTGGAACCTCAGCTAGCAGTGGAAAGCTTGCGCGGCACGACGTGACTCTGCCGGTTCCCGATCGGCAGTAGCGTCAGGCTTTACGCTGCGATCAGACCATATTTGTCCATGACCGCTTTGACCTTCGCCATGTCAGGCGGGCCACCTGCGTTCACGACCGCCGCGATCTCTTCGAAATATCGCTTGCCCGCGACCGCCGGTGTCAGCGTTATAAGCGCGCGAGCTTCTCCGGCATCAAGGTTGTCGAAGCGATGCACGGCGCCGCGCGGCACGAACAGGGCGTCTCCCGTCTTCAGTCGATGCGCTATCCCGTCGACCGTGACGGTCAGCGTGCCGCCAAGCCCATACCAGACTTCTTCGAAATCCCGATGATAATGCGCCGCCGGCACCTTGGCCTGCTCCGGCACAGTCATGTCGAACATCGTCAGCTTGCCGCCATTGTCGGCGTCATCGATCAGGAACTTCAGCCGCAGCGGACCTATCCGCACTTCATCAGACATCGCAAGCCCTCCGCACAAGATGACGAACCGGCTTGACCCAATCCAGGAAAACCGCCCCCCGTCACCTCTGCTCTACTGACGTGAAATCTCCTGCAGCGCGTTGTTGACTTCCTTCACGTCGTTGAACGATTTGCAGCTCTTGAGAAGCGGACCCACTGCTTTGTCGCCCTGCGCCTTTACGGAACGCAACATCGTTGCGACTGACGATCGAGCGGCTTCTTCAAGCCCCAATCTCTTTTCCGGCTGCAACGGCCCGCTAATCCTCGATTCAATTTCCATGGTCGCCAGTTGGGCCTGGACGTAATTCTTTTTGGCATCCGCACGGGACGCCATTGTTGCAAGCCCACCATACACCAGCGAGCATTCGGCAAAACGACGCACGACCTTTTCGCGCAGTTCGCTGCTGTCTTTGTTTTCCCCTAGCGCGATATTTATCGCCGCGGTTATGTCAAGCAGGGTCCACTTGTTCTCGCCGTCAGCGAATTGTGCGTGAGCCAAGCGTGGCGAGACCAGCAAATGGGCCGCCAACAGCAAAACGAAAACCGGCAGCAAACGCATCCTGAAACGGTCGGACATCACGGGCTCCTCAACTAAAACGCGCCGCTGGAAGGAGGTTCAGCGCAGTGCGTTAGCACCAACCTGTCGCCTGCTGCAACAGGATGTCGGCCGTTCACGTTGCGCCCTTGTGGTGCGGGCTCGGGATCAATTCGCGCGGCTTAACGAAGCGGGTTTCAGGCTCCGCACCGGCTTAACGCCGGTCCCTTGAACTTCAATACGCGGTTGGCAGCCATAAAGGTTCAGGACATCACGATTCGATCTGCGGGATGGATGGCTGGTA
>CAVVZW010000124.1:0-4575 GCA_963752265.1 uncultured Alphaproteobacteria bacterium | reverse complement strand
ATGATCCTGTTGAGCGCCTTTGGCTTCGTCGGCCGGGTGTCATTTGCGTTTTTCTCGGAGTGGATCGGGCGGCGCAATGCAGGCGGCCTGCTCGGCTTCGGCGGCGGCGTGCTGACGATTATCGCCGGCTATTATTACGACACCACGGTAATGGGCGTTTCGGCGTTGTGGTTGCTGCTGGCGATCGGCTTCTTTTTTGCCGATGGAGGGTTTGCGATCGTCGGACCCTATGCCGCTGAGGTCTGGCCGTCCCATCTGCGGACGTCAGGCATGGGATCGGCCTATGGCTTTGGCGGGATCGGTAAGATCATCGGCCCCCTCGGACTCGCCCTGATTGTGGGGAGCGGAAATTATCTCAAGCCTGACGTGCCTTTACCGGAGATTCCTCTCGCTTTTCTTTATCTCGGCTGCTGGTTTTTGATGGCCGGAACCGTGTATTATTTCTTCGGCATCGAAACCCGGGGCAAGTCGATCGAGCAGATCGACCGGGAGCTTACGGCCACGGCTTAAGGCCGCGTCAGCTTAGCATCAGAGGCCCGACACGAACCGCATTGATCGAAGGAGAACAATCATGCCGCTTGGCGGACTACAGCATTACACGATCGAACCCGCGGATCTCGAACGCACCAAGGATTTTTATTGCGACGTGCTGGGGCTTGAGAACGGAGATCGCCCGCCGCTCGATTTCCCCGGCTACTGGCTCTACTCGGGCGGCACGGCGACGGTGCATCTGATGGGCACCCGCAAGCCGCGCGAAGGCATCGTGGTCCGCGGCACCGAGAAGAAATACGAGGACACCGGCCGCCTCGATCATATTGCGTTTGCCGCCGCCGACGTGGACGGCATGCGCAAGCGCCTTCAGTCCAAAAACGTCAAGTTCCACGAAAGCATCGTGCCTCGCACGGGAGACACGCAGTTTTTCCTCTACGACCCCGACGGGGTCGGCGTGGAACTGAATTTCCCAAAGAGCTGACGATTTCAGGCGCGGACTCTTCATGCTTTACGTCCAATCCAGACAAGGTCATAGGGCGGCCATATCTCGGGCGCGAAGCGGTCAGCTTTTCCTCAATTTTGCATGACGATTTGGACCTCGCCGCCGCTGCGGCAGGATAGCCGGGTGCCTTGCCTTCCACCTACCCCAGGGCTTGCGTACCCGGCTATTCGCGGCTGATCGCAAAGCGCAACAACGGACGGACTTTCCGGCCGCCAGGATTTTCTTGTTGCTGTTTCAGTCCAGCCCGCGCTCGTGGCTCAAGCGCACCATTTCCTCAATAAAGATCGATTTCTGCTTGTCGTTGAGGCTCATGAACAACGGCTCGGCCGCGTCTGCCACAGCGCGCTGATCTGCGGAACGGTCATTGAGAAACTGGGCCTCGTTGCGCATCTGTTCGACGATGTCGTCGGGTGGATCGCGCTTGGCGCGGGCAATTCGGAGGTTGAGCCGCTCGGCGCCATTATGACCGAGATAGTGCATAGCGCTGTTGAACGCCGACCAGCTCTTTTCTTGTTCGGGCGTCAGGTTCAATTCGTTCTTGATCCGCTCGATATCGGCATCGCTGTTGGCGACGATCTGCTCAGCCGTCAGTTGCGGCTCGCCCGGTTGGGTGAGAACCTCCACCGGTTTCCCCGATGTTGTGGCCGTCCCTTTCGCCGTTTTGGTCGCTTTACCTGACTTGCCGGCAGCAGGAGACGAGCCTGGCCTAGCGGCGGGTTGCCCCTGACCCTTTTCCTCATTGACACCCAGTGCGCCGCCAAGGACCCCGGCCACCCCGCCGATCGCGCCACCCAGTACGCCGCCAACAGGACCGGCGGCCTTGTTGCCGGCTTCAGCACCGTCCTGCATGCCCTTCACCAGCCCCTGGGCCTGCGCTGTTCCGCCGATGGCGAGAAAGGTCATCACGGCAAGGCTCAGCCCTGACAGGCGCACGATGGACAATTGGTCGAACATGGATCAGGTCTCCTGGGGCAATCCTTTGGGCGGCAAGTGCTGTCACGAATCCGTGGATTATCCCGTCCGCAGGCTCACAAGTCTACGGGGCGCGGCAGTGGACCGCAGGGAGTTTTGCCTGCTAAACGGTCCGTCACTCTCCTGAATGAATCAATGAAAAACGTGAGCGGCGAGGAGCCGGCAATGGCGAGCAACAAGAAGAAAATTTTTATCACCCAGACCATGGCGGCCGGCGGCCGCGCGCTGCTCAGGGAACGGGACGACATTGAACTCATTGAATTCCCCAATTTGATTTCGGCTCCCGATTTCGAGGCCCTGTTGAAGGCGCATGCGCCCGTTCACGGCGTGGCGCTCGGCGCCACAAGGTTCGGCGAAACCGAGCTTGAGGCCGCGCAAGACATGAAAGTCGTCACGCGGATCGGCGTCGGCTACGATGCGGTCGACGTCCCTGCCCTCAGCCGCCGCAACATCCCGCTGATGGTGGCGGGGTCGGCCAATTCGCCGTCGGTCGCGGAACAAGCCTTGTTCATGATGCTGACGCTCGCCAAGCGCGCCAACGAATTGCATGCGCTGGTCAGGGATGGCCAATGGAGCACGCGGCTCGGCAAATTGCCCTACGACCTCTTTGGCAAGACGGTGTTGATCATTGGCTTTGGCCGTATCGGCACCCGCACCGCCAAGCGATGTCTGGCGATGGAAATGAACGTGCTGGTTTACGACCCCTATCAACCGGTGACGGAGATCAAGAACGCCGGTTATGAGGCGGTCGCCGGCCTCGATGCGGCGCTGCCGCGCGCCGACTTCGTCAGCATCCATTGCCCGAAGACGGCAGAGACGGTCGGGATGTTCAATGCTGCAAGGTTAAAGCGCATGAAGCCATCGGCCTATCTCGTCAACACGGCGCGCGGCGGCATTGTCGAGGAGGCCGCGCTTTATGACGCGCTGACGTCAGGCAAGCTGGCGGGTGCCGGTCTTGACGTGTTCGCGCAGGAACCGCCAACGGTTCCAAATCCGCTGTTTGAACTGCCCAACGTGATCATCGCCCCGCATGTCGCAGGCGTAACATGGGAGGCTGTGGACCGGATGAGCGAACAGACGGCGCGCAATATCCTCAGCGCATTGGATGGTGAACCGATACGGCAGAATGTGATCAATCAGGACGTGCTTGGTATTGATTTTACTCAATAAAACCCGAATGTTTTACAGTGGTTTTACAATCTGAGTTCATTTTGCGTTCTCAGCTGTGCGTCTCGCTTTGGATGCCCTGTGTTCTTCAAGCTTGATCAAAGCTTCCTTCCCGCCCGTCTTACGGTCTGCAAATCGGCAGTAACGAGTGACGGTCTGCAACGACATTCCGACGATGTCCGATATCTGAGGAACGGACAGCCCGGCGTGACGTAGCCTGATCACCGCCGTACAGCGCATGCCGTGCAGCGTCACTTCTGCCAGTTCGGGAATGTTCTCGATCGCGGCGATGAAGTGCTTCCAGAAAACTATGCGGTTGTATGACTTCCCATCGGGGCGCCGCAGGAATGGGCCCGGACGCTTCACCCAATTTTTCATCTCGTCTGCCAACTCACTTACGATTGGACACCACACGTCAACGCCAGTCTTTCTTTGCCCGAGAGCAAAACCGCCATCGTCGATATCGGTCCAACCGAGTTTGACGACGTCCTGTCCGCGTTGTCCGGTGTAGAGATACAGCATCACGCCCTTACGGACCTCGCCCGTCAGTTTTTCGCGCGCAACTGCTATCTGCGTATCCGTCCATGGCTTGTGGCCGCCATCGACCTTGTAGGGCTTCACGCCGTCAGTCAGGCCCTGCGAGATTTTGTCCGACACCAGTGCCCAGCCGGACATCACGCGCATCACGGACAGAAATCGATTGGCCTTTGCTGGAGTTTGGCCAAACCATCCATCATCTTCTTGACGTGTGATGACCGGATCCCCTCGATCGGAAGCTCGCCCCAAGCCGCCTTGGCTAAATCCAGCGCGCGGCGATAATCTTTCCATGAAGACATAGACAACGTGGGCTTGACGGCCGCCAGATATTCGTCGACCACAAAATTGACTGTGTTGACGACAGAGTACAGAACTCTTGCCTTGCGCGTCCCGTAGCGCGGACCAGAACTCCGGTGACTGTGGTTCATAGTCAATCTTGACGCGAGGGCCTTCCGCTGAAGTGCCCCTGCCCGCTTGATAATAATAGTACTCCCTTCCGCGCGACGTGACCTTATGCACGCCTTTCGGAAGATTGACCGCCGCTCGTGGTTGCTTACCTCGTGGCATTGATTGCCCCAGCCATGTACGGGTCGACGTCCTCTATATCATTCGTTAGCGTTGCAAGCCGCTCCTGCACAGCATTCCACCACCACCTAACACAGCCCGGAGTCAGCTTGATTGGCTTGGGGATGACATTACGGCGGACAAGCTCGTCAACCGTGCTTTCCGAACAGCTCAGCTCCCAAGCTAATTCCTTCCGGCTCATGTACGACGGCGGCCGACTGCCCTGCTTGCCGGATGATCTGGCCGGCCCACCACTCAACTTACGCTCAGTCACTCACTAGACCCGTATCCTTTTCAATATTGCATAGCCAGGGCGCTATTGCCCGGACTCGGTGTCTGGA
>CAVVZW010000123.1:0-5939 GCA_963752265.1 uncultured Alphaproteobacteria bacterium | reverse complement strand
GATTTCGAGTAGCAAGGACCCGAACTGTAGTCGAAGAAGAGGAAGAACACTACGTATTGCTAGACGGGACAAAAGCTCGATCCAAATGTGCTGACGCTGGGTTTTGCGCGGCGCGTGGCAACTTACAAGCGCGCAAATCTGCTCTTCACGGATCCGGAGCGGCTGGCCAGGATCGCAGCCGAGGCCGGCGGATTGCAGATTCTCTACGCGGGCAAGGCGCATCCCCAGGATGAGCCGGGCAAGGCCCTCATTCGCGAGGTCTTTGAGAATGCTTCGGAGCTGGCCAGCTCGACGCTGAAGATTGTCTATCTCGAAAATTACGCGTGGGACCTGGGTGCGCTGCTGACCTCGGGTGTGGACGTGTGGGTGAACACTCCGCGGCGCACCACCACGGCCTTCATCACGTCGCCCTTCTTCACCTTGCCGCGCGGAATTGCTTCCTTGATCGACACCACGATGATGTCGCCCACGGTAGCGTAGCGGCGCTTGGAGCCCCCAAGCACCTTGATACACATGACACGGCGTGCACCGGAATTGTCGGCCACGTCGAGGTTGGTCTGCATCTGAATCATTGATGCACCTCGTCCTCTTCTGCTTGCGCAAAGTCGCGCTGTAAAATTTCAAGTTGACCGGACCGGCTTAAAGCCGGACCGGCCTCAGGCCGTCTTCTGATGTTCGCCCCGGACCACGGTCCAGCGCTTCAACTTCGAGATCGGTTTGCTTTCTTCGATCCACACGGTGTCGCCCGGCTTGAACTGATTGTCCTCGTCGTGCGCGTGATAGTTCTTCGAACGGCGGATCGTCTTCTTGTAGATCGGATGGGTGAAGCGGCGATCGACGCGCACCACGACCGTCTTGGCCTGCTTGTCGCTGACGACCACGCCTTGAAGCGTACGTTTCGGCATTGGTCTATCCTCTACTTCTTCTTCGCGCGTACTTGCGCGGCTACCGTCTTGACGCGGGCGATGTCGCGGCGCGCCTCACGCAGCCGCGAGGTATTCTCGAGCTGCCCGGTGGCGCGCTGAAAGCGCAGGTTGAAGCGCTCCTTCTTCAGATTGACGACGGCATCGTCCATCTGATCGGAGCTCATCGCGCGGATATCGTCGATTTTCATCTGGGCCATGGCCGTCTTCCCTATTCCGCAATACGCGCAACGAAGCGCGTCTTGATCGGGAGTTTGGCGGCGGCAAGCGAGAGCGCCTCCTTGGCGGTCTGCACCGTCACGCCGTCGATTTCGAACAGAACGCGGCCGGGCTTGACGCGGGCCACCCACAATTCAGGCGTACCCTTGCCGGAGCCCATCCGAACTTCGGCCGGCTTCTTCGACACCGGAACGTCCGGGAAGACGCGGATCCAAACGCGGCCGGCGCGCTTCATATGACGGGTCAGCGCGCGGCGGGCGGCCTCGATCTGACGCGCAGTGACGCGCTCGGGCGCCATCGCCTTCAGACCGTATTGACCGAACGACAACGTCGCGCCCGAAGTCGCGGTGCCGTGGATACGGCCCTTATGCGCCTTCCGGAACTTCGTTTTCTTTGGTTGCATCATGGCGTTGAGCCCTCAAACCTTCTCTATTTTCTCAAGCAGCGTCGCGACGGGGAGGCCGTCCGCCGCCGCCGCTCTCGCCTTCGGCCATCTTCTTGTCCTGGGCCATCGGATCGTGCTCGAGAATCTCACCCTTGAAGATCCAGACCTTGACGCCGCAGGTACCGAACGTCGTGAACGCGGTCGCGACACCATAGTCGATGTCAGCGCGCAACGTATGCAGCGGCACGCGGCCCTCACGGTACCACTCCATGCGCGCGATTTCGGCGCCGCCGAGACGACCCGAACAATTGATACGGATGCCTTCGGCGCCCAGACGCATCGCCGACTGCACCGCGCGCTTCATGGCGCGGCGGAACGCGACGCGGCGCTCAAGCTGTTGCGCGATCGATTCGGCAACCAGCGTGGCATCGAGCTCGGGCTTGCGGATTTCGACGATGTTGATGACGACGTCGGAAGCCGTGATATCGGCAACGCGCTTGCGCAGCTTGTCGATATCGGCGCCCTTCTTGCCGATCACGACGCCCGGACGCGCCGAGTGAATGGTCACGCGGCACTTCTTGTGCGGCCGCTCGATCACGATCTTGGCGACGGCCGCCTGCTTGAGCTCCTTGTGCAGGATCTCGCGGATCTTGACGTCCTCATGCAACAGCTTGCCGTACTCGTTCTTGCCGGCAAACCAACGGGAATCCCAGGTCCGGTTGATGCCCAGACGCAGCCCGATCGGATTGATTTTCTGACCCATCTTGTTCTCCCGCGCCCCTCGATTAAGCGCTCGCCTCGACCTGACGAACCACGATCGTCAGTTGCGAGAACGGTTTGAAAATCCGGCCCGAACGGCCACGGCCGCGCGGCGCGAAACGTTTCATCACGATGCCGTTGCCGACATGCGCCTCGGCGACCACGAGATCGTCGACGTCGAGGTCATGGTTGTTCTCGGCATTGGCAATCGCCGATTCCAGGCACTTCTTGACGTCAACCGCGATCCGCTTGCGCGAAAATTGCAGATCCGCAAGCGCCGCCGATGCCTTCCTGCCGCGGATCAATTGCGCGACAAGATTGAGCTTCTGCGGGCTCACCCGCAGCATTCGGGCGATCGCCTTCGCCTCGTTATCGGCGAGACTCCGTTGGCGCTTTGGTTTGCTCATCGCTTAATCCTCAAGCCTTCTTGGCTTTCTTGTCGCCCGAATGGCCGTGGAAGGTCCGCGTCGGCGAGAACTCGCCGAACTTGTGACCGACCATTTCCTCATTCACGGAGACCGGCACATGCTTCTGGCCGTTGTAGACGCCGAACACCAGGCCGACGAACTGCGGCAGGATCGTCGAGCGGCGGCTCCAGATCTTGATCACGTCATGACGGCCGGACGCACGCGCGGTGTCTGCCTTCTTGAGCAGCGATCCCTCGACGAACGGGCCTTTCCAGACTGAACGAACCATGTCCGGTGTTCCTTACTTCTTCCGCTTGTGGCGGCTGATGAGAATGAATCGGTTGGTCGACTTGTTCGACCGCGTCTTCTTGCCCTTGGTCGGCTTGCCCCACGGCGTCACCGGGTGGCGGCCGCCCGAGGTGCGGCCTTCGCCGCCGCCATGCGGATGGTCGATCGGGTTCATCGAAACGCCGCGGTTATGCGGCTTGCGGCCAAGCCAACGGTTGCGGCCGGCCTTGCCGATCGAGATGTTCATGTGATCGGGGTTCGATACCGCACCGATGGTGCCGGTGCAGCGACCGTGAACCAGGCGCTGTTCGCCGGAGTTGAGGCGGACGATCACATAGTCCTGGTCGCGGCCGACGACCTGGGCGTAGGTGCCGGCGGAACGCGCGAGCTGGCCGCCCTTGCCGATCTTCAATTCGACATTGTGGATGATGGTGCCGACCGGCATGTTACCGAGCGGCATGACGTTGCCCGGCTTGACGTCGACATAGTTGCCGGCAACGACGGTATCGCCAACGGCCAAACGCTGCGGCGCCAGGATGTAGGACTCGGTGCCGTCGGTATACTTCACCAGCGCGATGAACGCCGTGCGGTTCGGGTCATATTCCAGCCGCTCGACGGTTGCGGGCATATCGAGCTTGGTGCGCTTGAAATCAACGACGCGGTAGGCCTTCTTGTGGCCGCCGCCGCGGAAACGCACGGTGATACGACCGGTCGCGTTGCGTCCGCCCGAGGAGTGCTTGCCCTCGGTCAGCGCCTTGACCGGCTTGCCCTTGTAGAGGCTCGAACGATCGACCATCACCAGCTGGCGCTGGCCCGGCGTCGTGGGATTGAATGTTTTAAGTGCCATCGCTGTGCCGCCCTATAGCCCGGTGGTGACGTCGATGCGGTGGCCCTCTTCGAGGGTTACAACCGCCCGTTTCACATCCGACTGCGAACCGAAACTGCCGCGGAAAACCTTGGTCTTGCCCTTGCGAACCAGCGTGTTGACGCTCTTGACCTTGACGTCAAACAGCTTCTCGACGGCTTCCTTGATTTGCGGCTTGGTAGCCTTGCTCGCGACCTTGAACACCACCTTGTTGTGTTCGGAGGCCATCGTCGCCTTCTCGGTGACGACGGGAGCAACGATGATGTCGTAATGGCGCGGATCGATAGTCTTCATTTGAAGCGCGCCTCCAACGCATCGAGCGCCGCCTTGGTCAGCACCAGCTTCTCGCGGCGGAGAATGTCGTAGACGTTGATGCCCTGGATCGGCAGCACGTCGATATTGGGAATGTTGCGTGCGGCGGTAGCAAAACCGCTGTGGAGCTCGGCGCCGTCGATGATCAGCGCGCTGGTGAGGCCCAGACCGGAGAAATGATTGACCAGGGCTTTGGTCTTGGCGGCTTCGAGGGCGGCCTTGTCGATGACAATGAGGCTGCCGTCCTTGACCTTGGCCGAAAGCGCGTGGCGAAGCGCGAGCGCACGGACCTTCTTCGGCAGATCGGTGGCATGCGAGCGCACTATCGGGCCGAACGCACGGCCACCGCCGCGGAACTGCGGAACGCGAGCCGAGCCGTGACGGGCGCCGCCGGTGCCCTTCTGCTTGTACATCTTCTTGCCGGTGCGCCAGATCTCGGCGCGGTCCTTGGCTTTGTGGGTACCAGCCTGACGCTTATTCAGCTGCCACTGCACGCAGCGCTGGATGATGTCCTTGCGCGGCTCGAGTCCGAAGATGCCTTCGGAGAGCTCGACCGAACCGGCCGCCTTGCCTTCAAGGGTTGTGACTTTGAGTTCCATTTATGCGCCCTCCGCCTGGGCCGCTGTTTCTTGGGCCGGCGCTTCAGCCGCCTGCTCGCCAACGCTGGCGACCTTGAACTTGCCGGGCTTGGGAGCTTCCTTCGGCAGCGGCTTCTTGACGGCATCGCGCACCGCAATCCATCCGCCCTTGGAGCCGGGAACGGCGCCTTCGACCAGGATCAGGCCACGCTCGACATCGGTCGAGACGACACGCAAGTTGAGCGTGGTGATGCGGTCGACGCCCATGTGGCCCGGCATCTTCTTGTTCTTGAAGGTCTTGCCCGGGTCCTGACGGCCACCGGTCGAACCGATCGAACGATGCGAAACCGACACACCGTGGGTGGCGCGCAGACCGCCGAAATTCCAGCGCTTCATGCCACCGGCAAAACCCTTGCCAACGGAGGTGCCGGTGACGTCGACGAACTGGCCGACGACGAAATGGTCGGCCTGAATTTCAGCGCCGACCGGGATCAGCGCGTCTTGCGACACGCGGAACTCTGCGACCTTGCGCTTGGGCTCGACTTTGGCGACCGCGAACTGGCCGCGTTCGGCCTTCGGCAAATAGACGGTCTTGCGCGAGCCCGAACCGAGCTGAAGCGCGACATAACCGTTCTTCTCGGTCGTGCGGTGACCAAGCACCTGGCAATTACCGAGCTTGAGCACGGTCACAGGGATATGTTCGCCGGCCTCCGTAAAGACCCGCGTCATCCCGACCTTTTGTGCGATCACTCCGGAGCGCATCGGCGTGCTTCCTGTTCTTTCTGTCCGCCGAACCAGCGGACGACCTAAAGGGTTAGAGCTTGATTTCGACGTCGACGCCGGCCGCCAGGTCGAGCTTCATCAGCGCGTCCACGGTCTGCGGTGTCGGATCGACAATGTCGAGAAGGCGCTTGTGCGTGCGCATCTCGAATTGCTCGCGGCTCTTCTTGTCAACATGCGGCGAACGGTTGACGGTGAACTTCTCCAGGCGCGTCGGCAGCGGAATGGGTCCGCGTACCTGGGCTCCGGTCCGTTTCGCCGTGTTCACGATCTCACGCGTCGACGTATCGAGAATTCGATGGTCGAACGCCTTGAGGCGGATGCGAATATTCTGGCCGTTCATGCCGTTGTCTTTCTTAGTGAGTGGCGAGTAGCGAATAACGAATGGATTCATTCCATTCGCTACTCGCCATTCCCTATTCG
>CAVVZW010000122.1:0-9029 GCA_963752265.1 uncultured Alphaproteobacteria bacterium | reverse complement strand
TCATCTGGCCTATATCGGCTGGCTGGCGCGGACGCGAAATTATCTGGCTGGCGACCGGATCACCTACGCGGACCTCGCCGCTGCCGCGCATCTTTCGGCGATCGACTATCTCGGCGACGTCCCGTGGGCCGAGGATGACGCGGCAAAGGCCTGGTACGCGCGGGTCAAGTCCCGGCCCTCGTTCCGCCCGCTGCTCAGCGAGTGGCTGGCGGGCGTGCCGGCGTCGCAGACCTATGTGGATCTCGATTTCTGATTTATAGCGTTTTCGAGCGAAGTGGGAACCGGTTCGCGTTAGGAAAACGCGTCAAACAAAAAATCCCGGCAACGTAGCTTCAACCCATCTCAGCGACGGCCGCCAGAATCCGCGCAATATCCTGCGGCCGCGACAGGCGGTGATCGCCGTCCTGGATCATGGTGAGCACCACGTCGTCGGCCGGCAGCCGATGCACCAAAGCAAACGCATGCTTCCACGGCACGTCGGGATCCTGGGCGCCTTGCAGGATATGCACGGGGCACCCGATCTCGATCGCACTTCCAAGCAGAAGGTGGTTGCGGCCTTCCTCGATCAGGTTGCGGGTGATCGGGTAGGGGTCGCCATATTCGGACGGACGAAGCCACACACCTGACGTTTCGATCTGGTGGCGGACTTCGGGCGAAAATCCCTTCCACATCAGCTCTTCGGTAAAATCGGGCGCGGGCGCGATCAGCACGAGCCCGGCGAGCGAGGCGCGGGAAGCAGGGCGGCGGGCGAGCTCACGCGCCAGTAGCAGCGCCATCCACCCGCCCATGGAAGAGCCAATCACCACCTGCGGCCCAACACAAAACTGCTGGAACACCGCGGCACTCTCTTCCAGCCAGCGTCCGATGGTACCGCTGGCGAAATCGCCGCCGGATTCGCCGTGGCCGGAATAGTCAAAGCGGACGCAGCGACGTCCATGCTCGGCCGCCCACGCGTCCAGCGCCAAGGCTTTGGTGCCCTGCATGTCCGATTTGAAGCCGCCGAGCCAAAACAGCCCCGGCAAATCGCCTTCGCGGGCGCGGACCGCGATGCGGCGCACCGTGGCGGCCTGGCCTACCTCGATAAAAGACGGGTTATCAGCCGCTGAGCTCGTCATGGGATGGTCATGAACTTAACGTTGTGGGGCCGTCAACCAAATCCGGACTCGCGCGTTATGATGCTTGCGGAAACGACCCTCGCACTCTATGTCGGCGGCATGGCCGTGGCCAAAATGCCTCGCATTTGATGCTTTTTCGCGTCCAGCGGGCGAGTTTGCTTGCCCGCGAAGCCTTATTCCTTCAAACTACAACCTTCGTTCACAATTTTGGAGAAGAGACCATTCGCCGTCCCAATAGAGCCCCGCCCGCCGCCGCCAAAGACGGGCCGCGCACCAACGATGAGATCCGCAACGCAACCGTTCAGCTGATCGACCAGAGCGGCACGAACCAAGGCACCGTCGAGACAATCGCCGCCATCAAGATGGCGATGGATGCCGGAATGGATCTTGTGGAGATTTCGCCCAATACCGCTCCCCCCGTCTGCAAGATCATGGACTACGGGAAGTACAAGTATTCGGCGCAGAAAAAAGCGGCAGAAGCCCGCAAAAAACAGAAGACCGTCGAGATCAAGGAGATCAAGCTTCGGCCGATGATCGACGACCATGATTACGACGTGAAGATGCGCGCCATGCAGCGCTTCTTTGAAGAGGGCGACAAGGTCAAGGTCACCTTGCGCTACCGCGGCCGTGAAATGGCGCACCAGGAGATCGGCACCAAGCTTCTCGACAAGCTGAAAAACGACGTCGCGGAATATGCCAAGGTCGAGCAGGACGCCCGCTTCGAGGGACGTCAAGTCGTCATGGTTCTGGCGCCGCGCTAATTTGGCCGACTTTAACTTATCTCGTCGTCCCGGCGAAGGCCGGGACCACCAATGTCAGTTGCAAAAGTGGCTCTGCCAGTGCCTTGAAGATAAGGCACGGCGTATGGATCCACCTGCGTTCGCAGGGACGACAACGATGGAAACTACGTTCGGCTCGCCTGCCAGGTGCCGCTGCACTTGTCGCCGGAAATGACGCCGCTCCAGCGACCGGTACCGGAGTTGCCGACGAGATGGCCTCTGCCGTCCGCCGCCGACAGACCAACCGAAATGTGAACGGAAACGGCCCCGGCCGGGGTGACGCCGCCGGTGACCCTGCCGCCGCCGGCTGATGAGACCTGGGTACCGGTCACGCTGAACGGCGCGCTGTTGGTCGTGCTGCAATTGCCGGCCCTGGTCGTGAAGGTCACGTTCCAGGTTCCGTCATAGGCACCCGGGCGAGAGGTGGCGTTAGCCGGACTGGAAATCCCGCTCGCAAAAGCGACCGCCGCGAGGGCGGTAAGTCCAAGCGTTGCGCGGAATGGGAAATTCGAAACTGACTTAATCAATTGGGCTGAAATGCTCATGACGTCCTGCCATTCTGAAATGCGCTGGTGGGATGCCGACGCCGGCATCCTGTCATCAGTCGAAGCAGCCGATTTGACGGTTCATCCGTTGCCAAAAGAGACTTGTTCTGCCATAAGCGCGACCTTCATCGCCCGGCTGAATAAGGGCTGCCGTGGCGATGACTGTGCGGGTTTTGTCGAAAGACATGGAAACCTGAGCACTTTCAACGCTCTAACGAGCATTTTAGCCGGGAAGCGCGCCTCAAGCGCGTATTTTCTGCGGCCTGAGGAGAGCCAAATGCCCAAGCTGAAGACCAAGTCGGGCGCTAAAAAGCGCTTTAAGGTAACCGCCACTGGCAAAGTGCTGCACGCCCAGCGCGGCAAGCGCCATGGCATGATCAAGCGGACGAAGAAGCAGATCAGACAGCTCCGCGGCACCCGCGTGCTGTTCAAGACCGACGGCGACAACATCAAGAAATACTTCCTGCCGAACGCCTGATCGCGCGCTGCTTCTCGCTCTCGCCGCGTCCGCGTGGCGATCCGTCATTCAATTTCGCAAGATAAAGGAGACCCGTCATGGCTCGCGTCAAACGCGGTGTGACCTCTCACGCCAAGCACAAGAAAGTCTACAAGGCCGCCAAGGGTTATCGCGGCCGCCGCAAGAACACGATCCGCGCCGCCAAGCCCGCGGTCGAAAAGGCCGGGCAGTACGCCTTCCGTGATCGCAAGCGCAAGAAGCGCACGTTCCGCGCATTGTGGATCCAGCGTCTCAACGCCGCCGTTCGCCCCTTCGGCATGACCTACAGCGTGTTTATCAACGGCCTGTCCAAATCGGGCATCACCGTCGACCGCAAGGTGCTGTCGGATCTTGCGATCCACGAGCCGGCCGCGTTCCAGGCAATCGCCGAGAAGGCCAAGGCGTCGCTCGCGGCGTAAGTTCAAAGCGCCGCGGCGTCTTGCAACTCCGGTGTCGTGCCCCGCGAAGGCGGGGCATCCAGTAACCACCGACCTTCATTCTTGACCCCGGGGGTTACTGGATCATCCGCTTTCGCGGATGATGACGGCATCGTGTGCCCAACTGCGAGCGCACTCCCAAAAGGTCACCGTCGCATGTCCGACCTCGCTCAACTCGAATCGCAAATCCTCGCCCAGATCGCCGCCGCCAGCGACGAAGCCGCACTTGAAGCCGTGCGCGTCTCGGCGCTCGGCAAGAAAGGTTCGATCTCCGCCCTGCTCGCAACGCTGGGCAAAATGTCGCCCGATGAACGCAAGACGCAAGGGGCGGCGATCAATCTCGCCAAGGACAAGGTGACCCAATCGCTCGCTGAGCGCCGCGACGTCCTCAAGTCGGCCGCGCTTGACGCGCGTCTCGCCTCCGAGACGGTCGACGTGACGCTTCCCTTGCGCGAGGCGCCGGCTGAAGCTGGCCGCATTCATCCGCTCAGCCAGGTCTTCGAAGAGGTCAACACGATCTTCGCCGATATGGGATTTTCGATCGCCGAAGGTCCGGACATCGAGACCGACGATTACAACTTCACCAAGTTGAATTTCCCGGAAGGCCATCCCGCACGCGAAATGCACGACACGTTCTTCTTCAATCCCAAGGAAGACGGCTCGCGGATGCTGTTGCGCACCCACACCTCGCCGGTGCAGGTGCGCACCATGCTCACTCAAAAGCCACCGATCCGCGTGATCTGCCCGGGGCGCACCTACCGCATCGATTCCGACGCCACCCACACGCCGCAATTCCACCAGGTCGAGGGCCTCGTCATCGACAAGGGCTCGCATCTGGGGCACCTCAAATGGATCCTGCACGAGTTCTGCAAGGCCTTCTTCGAGGTCGACCACATCAACATGCGCTTCCGTCCCTCGTTCTTTCCGTTCACGGAGCCGTCGCTTGAGGTCGACATCCAGTGCCGGCGCGACAAGGGCGAGATTCGTTTTGGCGAGGGCGAGGATTGGCTCGAGATTCTCGGCTGCGGCATGGTGCATGCGAATGTGCTGCGTGCCTGCGGCATCGATCCGGATGTGTATCAGGGCTTTGCCTGGGGCATGGGCATCGACCGCATCGCGATGCTGAAATACGGCATGTCCGATTTACGCCAGTTGTTCGAAAGCGACGTGCGCTGGCTCGCGCACTACGGCTTCAAGCCGCTCGACATCCCGACGCTGGCGGGAGGGCTGAGTACGTGAGCCTTTCGGACATCACAGCCGAGGCTCTGATTATCTCCTCCACTCGGCAGGTCAGACTCCCTCTCCCGCCTGCGGGGGAGGGCTGGGGTGGGGGTGTCGCTGCATGGGAGTTCTCAATGGCGGAGCAAAAGAGCCCAACTTGGAGGATATCTTCCAAACTCCGCTCAAATGCACGCACGCTTAGAAAGAATTCGACGGACGCGGAGCGAATTCTCTGGTCGGAACTTCGGGATCATCGACTCCAAGGCGCCGGATTCCGTCGTCAAGTTCCTATTGAAAACTATGTCGCGGACTTTGTGTGCCACGCTGCCAAACTTGTCATTGAGCTCGACGGTGGTCAGCACTTCTCCGATCAGGGAGAGCAGGCCGACGCGAGCCGTTCGGCGGTAATCGAGGCAAAAGGGTTTCAGGTTCTCCGCTTCAGCAATCAGGATGTGATGACAAATCGCGCGGGTGCACTGGAAACAATTATCTCTGTCGTTGCAGAAAAAGCCCCCACCCTAACCCTCTCCCGCAAGCGGGGGAGGGCAAAGTCTCCCCACAAGGGGGGAGGGAGCATAAACGCCGGAGGCTCGCAGCCATGAAATTCACCCTCTCCTGGCTGAAAGAACATCTCGACACTGACGAGCCGCTTGAGAAGCTGGCCGACAAGCTCACCATGATCGGGCTTGAGGTCGAGAGCATCGAGGACAAGGCCAAGGCGCTTGCGCCCTTCACCATCGCGCGCGTGATCTCGGCCGAGCAGCATCCGAATGCCGATCGCCTGCGGGTCTGCATGGTCGATACCGGCGATGGCGCTGCTCCCGTGCAGGTCGTCTGCGGCGCGCCGAATGCGCGCGCGGGTCTCGTCAGCGTGTTCTCGCCGCCGGGCACTTACATTCCCGGCAAGGATATCACGCTCGGCATCGGCACGATCAGAGGCGTCGAGAGCCGCGGCATGCTGTGCTCGGCGGCTGAGCTGAAAATCTCGGAAGACCATGACGGCATCATGGAGCTGCCGGCCGATGCGCCGATCGGCGTTGCCTACGCGCAGTGGGCCGCGCTCGGCGATCCCGTGCTGGAAATCAACCTGACGCCGAACCGGCAGGACTGCACCGGCGTGCACGGCATCGCGCGCGATCTTGCCGCCGCCGACATGGGCAAATTCAAGGACCCCACCATCAAGCCGGTCAAGGGCGAATTCCCCTGCCCGGTGAAGGTGACCGTCGAAGATCAAACCCTTTGTCCAGGATTTGCGCTGCGGCTGGTGCGCGGCGTCAAGAACGGCCCGTCGCCGGAATGGCTGCAAAAGCGCCTGACATCGATCGGTTTGCGGCCAATCAACGCGCTGGTCGATATCACCAATTTCATGACCTACGATCGCGCCCGCCCGCTGCACGTGTTCGATGCGGCGAAAGTGAAAGGCGCTCTCACCGTGCGCCATGGCCGCAACGGCGAAACGCTGCTCGCGCTCGATGGCCGCACCTACACGCTCGATCATTCCATGTGCGTGATCGCGGATGACCACGGCGTCGAATCGCTCGCGGGCATCATGGGCGGCGAGGCTTCGGGCTGTTCGGAGGCAACCACCGACGTGCTGATCGAATCGGCGCTGTGGAACGAGATCAACATCGCCCAGACCGGCCGCAAGCTCGGCATCAATTCCGATGCGCGCTATCGGTTCGAGCGCGGCGTCGATCCGGCCTTCATGGTGCCGGGACTTGAAATGGCGACGCGGCTGGTGCTGGACATCTGCGGCGGCACGCCGTCGGAAAATGTCGTGGTTGGCAAAGCCTTCGCCGACGATCGCGTGATCGATTTCCCGCTCACCGAGGTGAAGCGCCTCGCCGGTATCGATGTGGCGTTTCCCGAAACCAAGCGCATTCTCGGCCATCTTGGTTTCATGGTGGCCGGCACCGGCCCCGTGGTGAAGGTCGCGATCCCCTCGTGGCGGTCGGACGTGCACGGCAAGGCCGACCTCGTCGAGGAGATCGTGCGTATTGTCGGCGTCGATCAGGTGCCGATGACGCCGTTCGAGCGTGGCGACACGCCGCGCAAGCCGGTGCTCAAGCCAATGCAACTGCGCACCCGCCGCGCCAAGCGCGCCCTCGCCGCGCGCGGCATGGTGGAGGCGGTGACATGGTCGTTCATCTCCAAGCCGCATGCCGAATTGTTCGGCGGCGGCAAGGCTGAACTCGCACTCGCCAATCCGATCGCGGCTGATTTGTCCGACATGCGGCCAAGCCTGCTGCCGGGATTGATCGCAGCCGCCCAGGCCAATTCCGATCGCGGCTTTTCTGATGTCGCGCTGTTCGAGGTCGGTCAGGTGTTCAAAGGCGACAAGCCCCAGGATCAACTCACCGCAGCGAGCGGCGTCCGTCACGGCTTTTCGTCGGCGGCGGGCTTGGGGCGCAACTGGTCGGGCTCAGCATCGTCCAGCGTGTTCGACGCCAAGGCCGATGCGTTTGCGGTGCTGGCGGCCGCCGGCGCCCCCATGCAGGCGCTGCAAGTGGTGCCCGGCGGGGCTTCCTGGCTGCATCCCGGCCGCTCCGGCACGATCCAGATCGGTCCGCAGAACGTCCTCGGTCATTTCGGCGAATTGCATCCGCGGGCGCTGGAACAACTCGGCGCGGACGGACCGATGATCGCCTTTGAGGTCATTCTCGATTCGCTTCCCGAAGCCAAGCAGCGCGCCACACGCGCCAAGCCCGCGATCGAGCTGTCGGCATTCCAGCCGGTCTCGCGGGATTTTGCATTCATCGTCGATCGCACCGTGAAGGCCGGCGATATCCTGCGCGCCGCATCGAGCGTCGATAAAAAACTCATCACCGGCGTGACGGTGTTCGACGTCTACGAAGGCAAGGGCGTCGATGAAGCAAAGAAGTCCGTCGCGATTGCGGTGACGCTCCAGCCGCGCGAGAAGACCATGACCGATCAGGAGATCGAGGCGGTCGCGGCGAAGATCGTGGCCGAGGTCAGCAAGAAAACCGGCGGCGTGTTGCGCTAGGCTTCCTTCGCGCCGGTGACCTCAATTCACTGACGCGCCACGGCTGCGGCGGCGTTGGGCGGGCGTCCGCTCCGGGGCGGCCGACGGATCGGTAAGCGCGCCGATTTTTTTCAGTGCGGCGTCCGCGGCACGCTCGCCGCTTTCCCACGCGCCATCGACCGTGCCCCACAGGGTTTCGTGGGTCGCTTCGCCCGCAAGGAACAGATTGCCTGACGGTTCGGTGAGAATCTTCCGCGAGCCTTGTCCGCCCGGCGCGGCCACCGACATAGCGCCGAGCACGAACGGCGATGCATTCCAGCGCGTCACGCTCGATTTTTTCACGGCGACTGCGATATCGCTGCCAAACAACTTGTTCAGCCATTCCTGTGCAAAGGCGATCATCGCCTTGTCGCCCTGACTGGTGAGATCGCGCCCGAAGGAGCCAGCGACATCGATCACGCAGAGCGACGAGCCCGCGACGTTGGCCGACAACAGCGCCGTGCGGGTGGAATTGCTCTGCTCGATGATGGCGTCGTCGCGCGCAAGGCCGAGCGGATTGCCCGGCAGATGCAGGGCGATGCGGTCATAGCTGCCGAGCGACAGCTTTGACAGGGCGTCGAGCTGCCGCTTCGGGATCTCGGGCGTGAACTTGATGTTGCCTGCGACAAGCACATTGCTTGAGACCGTGACGATGACGGCCCGCGCGGCGATCTTGCCCGCGGGGGTTTCCACGGTCACATCACGGTTGTTCCAGCTTATTTGACTGGCTGGTGTCGATAGCGACACCGGCACCTGTTCACCCAGCTTGACGATCAATGCGCCGAGACCCTGGCGGCAACCGATCGCCGCGTTGCGATCTTGCGCGCGCGCCTTGTCCACGACCGAGACGTCCCGCAGATCCTTGCCCGTGCCATTGGCGCCGAGCACAAATTCCGTTGTGCCCGCCCAGTCCCCGATATCTTTCGGCAATGCCGAAGCACAGGACACATCGATCTTGCGCGAGGCGTCATCGATGGCGCGGTTGGCGCGGACGAGCGCGGCCAGGAATTCCTCGGTTTCGCCCGGGCGCGCATTGCGCTGGCCGACGCGGATTTTTTGACCGAGAGGCGCCGTCAAGATATCGAGGCCGGCATTGCGCGCCAGCTTCACCATCGGATTGGTCTCGGGATTGTGCAGCCAGCGTGCGCCGCGATCGAACGGCACATCGAACGTGGCGCTATCGGTCCAGCATCGCCCGCCGAGGCGGGTGTCGGCCTCCACCACGATGACCTTGCGATTGACCGCCTGAATGCGTCGTGCGGCGGCAATGCCGGCAGCGCCCGCGCCGACCACGACAATATCGGCCTCGCGCGGCAGGGCTGCGGCCCAGGCACGGCTACCAAACCCCGGTAAAACTACGGCGGCGGCCGATGCCGCAAGAAGACCGCGCCGCGTGATGGCCATGTCGGGTTTC
>CAVVZW010000121.1:0-12104 GCA_963752265.1 uncultured Alphaproteobacteria bacterium | reverse complement strand
CTGTCGTCCTTCTTGGTTCCGTTGGTCTTGCTAGCCCCTCCCCCGGACGCCTCATAGCCGTTCCACGCCTGGAAGCCGGCAGCGCTCGACCGGATGTTGAACGGTATGCCACCGAGAGTCACCGAACCCACGGGGCCGTGGGGAAAATCCGTGCCCTTCGCGCCGTCCGGATCCCTTTCCGGCCCAACCCAAGTGAAATTGGCCTGAGAAGAAAAAATTTACGGGAGAATAGGCCACGCCGCCGCCAGCGCTAGCGCTTCCGTATTTTGCCACCAGTGCCCCGGTCACTGCGCCGAAGACGACGACGAACAGGGCGGCGACGAGCTCCCAGCCGCTGAGGCTGATCCGGGGCAGAGGCCAAGCTCTCGGGCGCGAGGGTGGTAGTCGCGGTGGCGATGCCGGTGCCGCCGGCGACGGTGGCGGGACCGTGCAGCAGGAACAGCAGCAAGGCGGCGGCGCGCCCGGCGATCTCGTCGGGCAGGTGCGCATCAGTCAGAGGGGTGGCGTGCACATTCATGACAATCTCCCGGATGCGCTGTTGTCCCGCGCGTTTAATTCCAAAAAGAAGCTAGTCGTAGTCGGCGAGCCGCAGGCCGGTGAATTGCCAACGGTGGTGGGGATAAAAGAAGTTCCGATAGGTGACACGGCTGTGACGATCCGGCGTCGCCAGCGACGATCCGCGCAGCACCAGCTGGTTGACCATGAACTTGCCGTTGTATTCGCCGAGCGCGCCCTCGATGGCGCGGTAGCCGGGATAGGGCGCATAGGCGCTGCGGGTCCATTGCCAGACGATGCCGAAGGCGTCGTTGAGATGGCCGGCGCGGGCGGCGACTTCCCATTCCATTTCGGTCGGCAGATGCTTGCCGCGCCAGCGCGCAAAGGCGTCGGCCTCGTAATAGCTGATGTGGCACACCGCATCTTCCGGATCGACCGGCTTGAGGCCTGCTAGCGTCATGACGTGCCATTGGCCGTCGATCTCGCGCCAATGACCGGGAGCCTGCCATGCTTCCGCGCTTGCGGCGGCAAAGCCGTCCATCAGCCAGAGTGTCGGTGTCGTGTAACCGCCGTCGGCCATGAAGGCGATCCATTCGGCATTGGTGACGAGGTTGCGCGCCAGGCGCACAGGGCCAACGAGCGCGCGATGGACGGGCTTTTCATTGTCGAAATGAAAGCTGTCACCGGCATGCCCAATCGAATGAATGCCTTCGTTGAGGCCGATCCAGTCCTCACCGGAACCGCTCGCGGCGGGGAAACGCCATGATGGGTCATAGGCCGGATAAATCGGGTTCTGGGCAAAGGCGTGCAGGATATCGGTGAACATCAGCTCTTGATGCTGCTGCTCGTGGTTGAGGCCGACTTCCACCAGCGGCGCAATCGCGGCCAACTGGTCGTCGCCGGTTTCGCGGAAGAATTTTACGACCGCCGCATCGACGTGGCGGCGATAGGCGGTGATCTCATCGGCCGAGGGCCGGGTCAGATCCCCGCGCCGGCCACGGGCGTGACGGGGCCCCGCGCTCACGTAATAGGAGTTGAACAGGAAGGCGTAGTCGGGATGGTAGGGCTTGTACCCTGCACAATGCGCCCCCAGCAGAAACTGCTCGAAAAACCAGGTGGTATGCGCGCGGTGCCATTTGGCCGGGCTTGCGTCCGGCATGGACTGGATCAACTGGTCTTCGGGGCTTAGGGGCGCCGCGCGCCGCTCCGTCTCGTTTCGCACCGCCAGATAAGCCTCGGTCAGCTCATCGGCGAGGCCGGACTCCTGCGAAAATAACGACTGGGCAGAGGCGGCAATGGCGGCTGCGGGGTTCGTCACTGGGGTCTCCGGGTCGCAAAAAGAGAACGTTGGCCTCGAAGGGTGGTTCCCTAGGAACAGCCCGTCCTAGATAGGGGTTCCTATCTGGGAAAAAAGCCTTTGCCGCCTATACACAAGTACGAGATAATTGCCGCAGGCGTTACCCGCCCCTGAGCGCTGACACCTCCCTGCATGCCAGCCCAGACCGTCAAATTACTTTGGATGCACAAGCGTTTGGGGTACATATATGGGAGTCGCGGGGCTGGCCGATGTGACGGCCGGAGGCCCGATACCAGCGGGCGTATCACCCGCCCCAAAAGGAAAAGAATATGAGCATCGAGCAATTCATCGACAACGAAGTGAAGTCGAATGACGTCGTGCTGTTCATGAAGGGCACGCCGCAGTTTCCGCAGTGCGGGTTCTCTGGGCAGGTGGTCCAAATCCTCGATCACATCGGGGTCGGCTACAAGGGCCTCAACGTTCTTGAATCCGCCGACCTTCGCAACGGCATCAAGACCTACTCGAACTGGCCGACCATTCCCCAGCTCTACGTGAAGGGCGAATTCGTCGGCGGCTGCGACATCATCCGCGAGATGTTCCAGGCCGGCGAATTGCAGCAGCTCTTCGCCGACAAGGGCGTGCCGGCGACGACCGCGGCCTAATGATCCGTGAGATTGGCGGCGTACGGCTTGAAGTTGTCGTCGCCGACATCACGACCCTGAGCGTTGAGACAATAGTCAACGCCGCGAATTCCTCGTTGCTTGGCGGAGGTGGCGTCGATGGGGCGATCCATCGCGCGGCCGGGCCCGAAATGCTCGAGGAGTGCCGTACGCTTGGCGGCTGCGCGACCGGCGACGCCAAGATCACCAAAGGTTATCGGCTCAAGGCCAAGCACGTGATCCACGCCGTAGGCCCGGTCTGGAATGGCGGCGGGAGGGGCGAAGATGATTTGCTCGCTTCATGCTATCGCCGCTCGATCGAGATTTGCGAGAAACACGGCTTGGCCTCAGTTGCTTTTCCCGCCATTTCCACCGGCATCTATCGTTTCCCCGCCGATCGGGCCGCGCAGATTGCGGTCTCCACGACGGTCGATGCGCTTCCGGCAGCGCCATCCCTTCGCCGGTTGATCTTCTGCTGTTTTTCGAGAGACAGCGCGACACTGCACGAGAAAGCCTTGGCTCAATTCGGCGAGCCTTGCACCGACTGAGCCAGCCGTTACACTTTTGCCGACCTTGGCAGGCGGCGAGTAAATCATGAAATTTCGCGGGATTGGCGACGGCTCCTTGCGTCTCCGCGTCGCGGCTGTGCTCGTGCTCTTCTGGGCTGCGACGGCGGCCAGCGTGGCGATCGCGGAATCGCCGCTTCCAGTTTCCGCTGGCTTTTCAGCGGAAGGCCTCAACCGTGTTCGCGACTACATGCGTAACGAAGTCGCGACCGGCAAGATTCCCGGCGCGGTGCTCCTGATAGAGCGTCACGGCCAGCCGGTTCTGCTCGAAAATTTCGGTGTGCTCGATGTCGATAGCAAAAGGCCGATGACCGCGGATGCTATTTTCCGGCTCTATTCGATGTCGAAGCCGGTCACGTCGGTCGCCGCCATGATGCTGGTCGACGACGGCAAGCTGTCGCTGGACGACCCGCTGTCGAAGTACATTCCAGCCTTTGCCAGTGTGCGGGTGGCCGTCGAGACCCGCGAGGCCGATGGCAAGATATCGCTTGGCAGCGAACCGATCGCGCGCCCGATCACGATCCTCGACCTGCTGCGTCATACCTCCGGCATCACCTATGGGTTCTATGGCGACAGCCCGGTTCGCAAGCTTTATGCAAACAGCGGTCTCTTTGACGGGGATTTCGACAATGCGCTGCTCACCGAGCGGCTCGCGAAACTACCGCTCGCCGAACAGCCGGGCACATTGTGGGACTACGGCCATTCGACCGATGTTCTCGGCCGCGTCATCGAGGTGGTTTCCGGAAAATCGCTCTACGAATTCGAAAAGGAGCGGCTGCTCGATCCGCTTCATATGTTTGATACAGCATTCAAGGTTGATGACTCCAAACGCGCGCGGATCGCCGAGCCGTTGCCCGGCGATCGTACCGTGAGCTCCATCAGGGGGCTCGGTGATCCCGTCAAGCGCCGTCGCTGGGAGTCCGGCGGGGGAGGCATGCTCGGCACCATCGCCGACTATGCGCGCTTTGCGCAAATGTTGCTCAATCGCGGGTCGCTTGATGGCCGTCAATACCTCAAGCCGGAGACTGTCGCCCTGATGACCTCGGACCATGTATCGCCAGAGACAAAAATCGCGCGCGACTACTTCTACTTTCCGAGCGGCGACAGCGGCTTTAGTCTTGGCTTTGCGGTTCGGGTGGTTGCGAACCCGCCGCTGCCGACAGGGGAATATCGCTGGGACGGCGCGGGCGGCACGTTCTTCTTCATCGATCCCCGAGACGATATGTTTGTCATCTGCATGATACAGACGGCCTCACAGCGCCAACGTATCCAGAACGAACTGAAGACGCTGATCTATCAGGCGCTGGAGAAATAGAAGCCGCATGGCGGTGCAGGGAACAGCCGGCCGCGGTTCGCTCTCGCCGAAGGACATCGCTGTTGGACTCCTTCTGGCGATCTATCTGGTCTTGGTGGTCGGCTTTGCCTGGAATCCGACGCCGCTTGCGCAGGCGTTGGCCGCCATCGGTATTCTCGCGGCCTGCGTTCACGCCGCGTTGTTTTACGGCTGGAGGGATGGGTTGGCGCTGTTTGCGATCTGCATCGTCATTACCTTTGTCATGGAGAACATCGGCTCGCTGACCGGGTTTCCGTTCGGCCGTTATCATTTCGAGGTCGGCGCGGACCTGCCGCATGTTGGCGTCATCCCTGTTATCGTCGGGCCGCTCTGGTTCGGCATGGGATATTTCTCGTGGATTGTGGCCGGGACCTTGCTCGGCGCTCCGGCACGTCCGCGCGGCAAATTCGAGCTGCTGGCATGGCCCGTCGTCGCCGCGTTCCAAAGCGGAGAGGTAGCGGATGCGGCCGGTCACCTCTGGCGCGTCGGTGATCTCAGGGCGGCCACTGTCGTCACCATGCTGTTCACGATGTTCTTCACGTCGGTGCTGGCGATGTTGCGGCTTGCGGCGGAAAGAACCGTTTGCTGAGAAAAGTGTGCATTTATACCTTGCGCACGATTTCGCGCACATGCCCCAGCATTTCCTCGATCATCGCCGATGTGACGTCCAGATGGGTGCAGGCGCGGATACGGCCGTCCATCACGGCGATCTGAACGCCGCGCTTGTTCAGGGCGGCGACCATATCGGTGGCCGTGAGGCCGGCGCCATCGGGGCGGAAGAATACAAGGTTGGTTTCGGGCTCCTGCACCTCGATGCCCGGAATTTGCGATAGTCCTCGCGCCAGCGCGCGGGCATTGGCGTGATCCTCCGCAAGCCGTTCGACGTGATGGTCGAGCGCATAGGTGCAGGCGGCGGCGCAAATGCCGGCCTGGCGCATCGAGCCGCCGAGGCGTTGCTTCCAGCGCCAGACCTCGTCGATGAAGTCACGGGTGCCTGATATGCACCGCGCCGATCGGCGCGCCCAGACCTTTTGAGAAATCGATCCAGGCCGAATCCCAGCCCGCGGTCATGTCGCGGGCGCTGATGCCGGTCGCTACCGTCGCATTCAACAGCCGCGCGCCGTCCATATGGGTGGCTAGCGGACCTGCCTTGGCCTCCGACTTGGCGATCTTCACGACCTCATCGAGATCGGCCTTCTTCCAGATCGTGCCGCCGCCGATATTGGCGGTCTGCTCGGCACTGACCAGCGTTTGCGGCGGCTGGTAGCGCGTGCGCGGGTGAAGCGCGGCGCGGAAAGTATCCGGCGTGAACTTTCCATCGACGCCGGTCAGCGGGGTGATCTGGAATCCGCCAAGGGCTGAATGGGCGCCGCCCTCGCGGGCGATGATATGGGCGGAGCCGTGCGCCAAAAGTTCGTCGCCGGGCCGGCAATGCACCAAGGTCGCCGTCACGTTGCACATGGTGCCGGAGGGCAAAAACACGGCGGCCTCCTTGCCCATGAGGTCAGCGACGCGGTCGCAAAGCAGATTGACGGACGGATCATCGCCGACCTGCTCGTCGCCCACTTCAGCGCGCGCCATTGCCTCGCGCATTCCCGGCGTCGGGCGGGTTTGCGTGTCCGACAACAGGTTGATGCGGATCGGCGGCGCCTTGGGATCGCGGCGGGCAGGGGTGTAGTAGGTCATTGAACGATGTCTCTCTCTCCTTGGTGTCATTGCCGGGCCCTGACCCGGCATTCCATCCTCGTCAATCGGAAATTGTTGGACGATGGATGCGCGGGTCAAGCCCGCGCATGACGGACAAACGATCTTACCCAAACAAAAAGGCCCCGGCAAAACCGGGGCCTTGATCTCGCGTCAAACGCCAAATCACATCAGCGCGAATAGAATTCGACGATCAGATGCGGCTCCATCTGCACCGCGAACGGCACGTCCGAGAGCGCAGGGATGCGGATGAATTTCGCGGTCATCTTGCCGTGGTCGACTTCCAGGAAATCCGGCGTGTCACGCTCGGGAAGCTGGCTCGCTTCAAGGACATGCGTCAGTTGCTTGGAAGATTCCTTGATCTCGATGACGTCGCCGACCTTCAGCTTGTAGCTGCCGATATTGACCCGGCGGCCGTTCACCTTGACGTGGCCGTGATTGATGAACTGGCGGGCTGCGAACATCGTGGCCACGAACTTGGCGCGGAACACCACGGTGTCGAGACGGCGCTCCAGGAGGCCGATCAGGTTTTCACCGGTGTCGCCCTTCATGCGGCCGGCCTCGACGTAAATGCCGTGGAACTGGCGTTCGCTGATATTGGCGTAATAACCCTTGAGTTTCTGCTTGGCGCGCAACTGGACGCCGAAGTCCGAGAGCTTGCCCTTGCGGCGCTGGCCGTGCTGGCCGGGGCCATATTCGCGGCGATTTACGGGGCTCTTCGGGCGACCCCAGATATTCTGGCCCATACGGCGATCGATCTTGTACTTCGCCTCACTGCGCTTTGTCATCGCGTCCTCTTTGAGTAAGTTGGATTGAGGAAACGCGCCCTCCTGTGCGCCGGGAACTTCCCGGTGCCGACAGGTCCAAGCTCCAAGCTGGAGGATAGACCGCGGGTCGCGAAACGCTTCGCGGGCCGAAAACGGCCCGCGAGCAGGCGGTTTCTAGGGAGAAACCGGTGCCCTGTCAACGTGAATGGTGCCCGCTTTCAGGTGGTTGGAGACAGTATTTCCGCCGAAATCTCCGAATTCAGCACCTGTTCCAGCCGGGTCAATACTCGGGCGATGACCGCGGCGTCGGTAACCCGGTGATCCCAGCGCAGGATCACATCAATCCGGTTATCCGGCCTGACCCGGTCATAGCTTAGCAGGAACGGCGCCGGGCTTAACGCCTGAAGCTCGCCAGTGCCGTAGGCCGAGACGGAGGTCACCCCAAAGCTTCCGAAATTGTTGGCGCTCATGCGCCCGACATTGAGGCCGATGAACCAGCTCAGGCGGCGCAGCGGCAGCGGCAGGCGGCTTGCCATCAGGATTTTCCGGAACGAGGGGATGTCCTGAAGCGGTGCGGACTTGGCGCGGCGGATCTGCGCGTCGATGTCGGCGAGCGGGCGCTCTTCCGGGGCCGGGACCTTCTCCGGCAGGATGCATTCCTCGCCATTTTCGACCCGCGCCACCGCGACCATGGCGATGCTGCGGGGAATTTCGAAGAAGTGCGGCCAGGGCAGCTTGACGTAGAGCGTGCGCAGCACCGGTTCGTCTTTGGCGACGATCGCAAAGGCCTTGAGGAATGTGGCGGCCCAGCCCGGTGGGGATTTGGCCTTGGCGCGCGCTGCGAGGAGTGGAGCGATATCGAACCGGCGCGACAACGAAACCACGGGCACGCGCATCGAGGCGTGCATCATGTCGATAATGAAAATGCGCAGCAGTGATATTTTTCGCTTCGTTCCGCGCATCGTTCCGCCCGGTTTCCATTCACGCGCGACTTTATCGAGCGCTAGATCTACCGTCGATAAATACCTGAAACATATATGGAAATATAGATGGTCTGATTCAGGCCGGGACGCGTCCGCCGAAAAACGGCACCAGCGCTTCGCTCAGCCGGTGGGGCGCCCGTCCCGACGTGAAGATCATTCTCGCCGCGGTGCCGCTATCATGGCCCTCTGGCTCACCCAACAGATTGACCACCCGCCGCGCAATCGCGGGCGCGGGGTCGATCCAGTCGACGGGCCAGGGCGCCAGGCGATTCAACCGGTCCAGCAGCAGCGGATAATGCGTGCAGGCGAGCACGATGGTGTCGGTGCGCTTTGAGGCGTCCTCGCCGGCGCCCACAAAACAGGGCATCAGTTCGGCCGATATTTGCTCATCGGTGACCACTTCGCCACTGAGTGCGGCCTCGGCCAGTGTCGCGAGTTCCGCCGAGCCGACCAGCGTTACCTCGCATCCTCCAGCGAAATCGCGGATCAGATCCTTGGTATATTCGCGCCGGACCGTACCCTTGGTGCCGAGCACCGAGACGCGTTTGGTTTTTGAGGCCGCGCAGGCCGGTTTGATCGCCGGCACGGTGCCGACAAAGGGCACGGCATAGCGCTGGCGCAAATGCGGCATGACAAGGGTGGAGGCGGTGTTGCAGGCGATCACCACGAGGTCGGGGTGATGCTCCGATATCAATTCGCCGATCAGCGGCACCATACGCCCGACAACTTCTTCCTCGCTGCGAGGGCCATAAGGGAAAAAAGCGTCATCTGCGACGTATAGATAATGAGCGTCGGGGCGTGCCCGCACGACCTCGCGCAACACCGTGAGGCCGCCAAGGCCCGTATCAAAGACAAGAATTGTCGGAGGTCCATTCACGGGGGCATTGTAGCCGATCCGGCATTACCTTTCAGTCGCTTTTGGGGGCGATTGGCCGCGGGAATAACTTTTGCTTTGCACAGGTTCTAAGAGAGGGCCGCCAAATCGGTCACGACCAAAACTAGCCATTTGATGTAGTCAGTACGAATTCAAACTGCGGGATCACGAATGATACAGAATACGACTTCAAGCTGGGGCAGCGTCACTCGGGCCTTTCACTGGGTCCTCGGCCTCACCATTATCGGTATGCTGGCTTACGGCTGGTGGATGAACCACATCCCGGCGCGGCCGGATCGCTTCTTTTACCGCTCGATCCATGCCGATATCGGTTATCTCCTGCTTGTGTTCACCGCGCTTCGCCTGATCTGGCGTGCGATGAATCCCACGCCGGCCTTGCCGGCGGGTACGCCGCCGGCGCAGCGGGTCGCCGCCTGGATCAGCCACGGCGCGCTCTACCTGATCACCTTTGTCGTGATCATGCTGGGATGGGCTCACTCGGGCGCGCGGCCGCAGGGTGACTACGGCAGCTTCTTCGGCCTGTTCCACGTGCCGCAGTTCACCTCACCCGACAAGGCAACCGCCGATAAATTCGAGGATCTGCACATCTATGCTGCCTATACACTGCTGGCGCTGATCGTCATTCATGTAGCAGCCGCGGCGTGGCACCACCTCATCAAGGGCGACCGCGTGACCATGCGAATGGTGGACGGCAAAGCGGGCTGAGTTCTTCTTCAGTCGGCGCCGAACACGCGCTTGAAGATCGTGTCGACGTGCTTGAGGTGATAGCCGAGGTCGAATTGCTCCTCGATCTCGGCGTCCGTCAGATATTTCCTGACCTCGGCGTCCTTCTTCAACAGCGACTGGAAGTCGCCTTCGCCACGCCACACCGGCATCGCGTTGCGCTGCACGAGCTTGTAGGCATCCTCTCGGCTCGCACCCTTTTGCGTCAGCGCGATCAAAAGCCGCTGCGAGTGAATGAGGCCGCCGAGACGGTCGAGATTCTTCTGCATGTTTTCGGGATAGATCAAAAGCTTCTCGACGAGGCCGGCGAGGCGATTGAGCGCAAAGTCGAGCGTCACCGTCGCATCGGGTGCCATCATGCGCTCTGCCGAAGAGTGCGAGATGTCACGCTCATGCCAAAGCACGACATTCTCCAGCGCCGGCGTCACATAGGCGCGCACCATGCGCGACAGTCCTGAGAGATTTTCCGACAGCACCGGGTTGCGCTTGTGCGGCATCGACGATGAACCCTTCTGGCCCTCGGAGAAGAACTCCTCGGCTTCCAGCACTTCGGTGCGTTGCAGATGGCGGATCTCCGTCGCAAGGCGTTCGACGGAGGAGGCAATCACGCCCAACGTCGCGAAATACATCGCGTGGCGGTCGCGCGGGATCACTTGCGTTGAGATCGGCTCCGGCCGCAAACCCATCGCTTTCGCAACGTGCTCTTCGACGCGCGGGTCGATCTGGGCAAAGGTGCCGACCGCGCCCGAGATCGCACAGGTCGCAACTTCCTCGCGGGCCGCGATCAGCCGTTCGCGGGCGCGGGAAAACTCCGCATAGGCATAAGCAAGCTTCAGCCCGAAGGTCACGGGCTCGGCATGGATGCCGTGCGAGCGGCCGATGGTCGGGGTCATCTTGTGTTCGAAGGCGCGCTTCTTCAGCGCGGCTAAAACCTTGTCGACATCGGCGATCAGGAGGTCGGCCGCGCGCACCAGCTGCACATTGAGGCAGGTGTCGAGCACGTCCGAGGACGTCATGCCCTGGTGGACGAAGCGGGCTTCGGGGCCGACGATCTCGGCCAGGTGGGTCAGGAAGGCGATGACGTCGTGCTTGGTTTCCCGCTCGATCTCGTCGATCCGCGCGACGTCGAAGGTGGCGTCCTTGGCCTTGGCCCAGATCGTTTTGGCGGCCGCTTTCGGGATGACGCCCAATTCCGCCAGCGCGTCAGCGGCATGTGCCTCGATCTCGAACCAGATCTTGAAGCGGGTCTGGGGCTCCCAGATCGCGGCCATTTCCGGGCGGGTATAGCGGGGGATCATTGGCGACTCTGGGTTTTTTCAGGAATTAGGCGCGCTTTAGCAGAGCGGGCAGGTGGTGAAAACCGCCTTCTGGAGGCCCGCGGCTGAGCTTGTCGGAAGCCCACAGATATCCCCTTAGTCACATAATATTGAATAACAGATATTGAAATCTGTCAGCGAGATGCCCTATATTGGCTTTCGACGCCTACTTAAGGGTCCCCCGGCGAGGCCGCTAGCGGCGGTAAGCCGGGGCTAGTTTCAAGGACGAAGGTTATGACATTCGAAATTTTGCACTTAACCACCCAAATCCAGCGCTGGCTCAATCAGCGGATCGCTCAGCATCTGGCGGAGCAGGCCGAACGGCTCGCCCGCTAAGTGCGGAGAGATCGCCTGCCCTATATAGGGTAGGCTGACGCCAGCAGGAGATGCGCCGATGAACGAGAATGTGGTTTTGACCCCGGAACGCATTCTGGAAGTCACCGAAGACGTTCTGCGCCGCTTTGGTCTTGCAAAAGCGACCGTCGTTGACGTTGCACGTGCGCTCGATGTGAGCCATGGCAGCGTCTATCGCCATTTCCCGAGCAAAGCTTCCTTGCGCGAGGCGGTTGCCAAACGCTGGCTCGAGCGCGTCAGCGCGCCGCTCGCTAAAATCGCGGAAAGCGCGGGTCCTGCGCCGGCCAAATTCGATCGCTGGCTGCGCGGCTTGTTCGCGGCCAAACAGAAACGGTATCTCGAAGACCCCGAGATGTTTGCGACCTACCTGACGCTGGCGCAAGAAGCCTGCAAGACGGTCGGCGCTCACAAGGCCTGCCTGACCGATCAGCTGGAGCTGATTCTGGAGGACGGCGTGAAGCAGGGCGCTTTTGAAATCACTGATACCAAGGCAACCTCCCGGGCGATCTTCGACGCGGTGACCCGCTTCCATCATCCGGCCCACGCTGACGAGTGGAACGACCCGCAATTGCCCGCGCGGATCGACATCGTGATCGCGCTGTTGCTGCGGGGCATCGAAGCGCACAAGTCTTAAGCCGTCAACAAGCCTTAACTCACCAACAAGTGCAATCGACTCCGGCCGGCTCGTTGCTAGGATCGCAGCGGGACACGTCAATCTATGCGTGATCGGAACGAGAAGATGAAGAAGTTTGCGTTACTGGCCTGCATGACATTCGTGGCCGCGATGGGTTTTCCTAACGGTGCGGCTGCGAAGCATCATCATCGTCACCATTGGCATCAGGTGGTCCGGCCCGTGCCGCAGCAAAGCGTGGTCATGGTCGGAACCCCGGAATGCCGTTTGCAGGGACGGCTCTTTCGTGTGACGCATCACTGCCCGCCCGAGGCGGTCGCCGCCGCGCCGCGCTGACAAACGGCTGCGGCATGATCCGGAAAAAGCGTGTAGCGGTTTTCC
>CAVVZW010000120.1:0-11075 GCA_963752265.1 uncultured Alphaproteobacteria bacterium | reverse complement strand
TTTGCTTCGGCCATCAGCAATGCGGCGGTCATGATGATCAGGATGGGTCGCACGCGCTGTCCAATCGAAGTCCCCAAATGAAGAACCGCAGGCGCTTGCGCGCCTGCGGTTTGTTGTCGTGGACTAAGGTTCCAAGCCCATTATTGAGCTTCGGAAACCGGCTGCAAACCCGGGGAGACCGGATTTGCCGGCAACACCACGGCCGGCTGCACTGCGCCGGGTGAACCGGCGACGGGCGCCTTCAGGTACGGGAACGCGTTGTCAAAGAAGCTGGCATTGACAATCGCACCGTCAGTGAACGGCACCTGGCCCGACGGTGCCTGTGCTGGTGTGAGCAACACGCCCATGGCAACACGAAGCGTGATGTCGACGATATCGTCGCCCGGACGGCGTCCGTTCGGGTAGCCAGCGGTATCGCCACCGATGACGCCGAGACGGTTCTGGCTTGCTGCCGGCACGACTGGTGTGCTGGTGTTAAGCCTCATCATTTCGGCACCTTTCACGTTCGCCGGCTTGTTCAGTCCAGCGACACCGGTCAGGAAAACCGCTTCCAGATCGGCACGTGGGAAGAGATTCGGCGCCTGGATGCCGTCAGCTCCAAATACGATGCCGACAATCGTCGGGAAGGACGGATTGGTCACATAGTGAAGGAACTGGGCATCGTCCTTGGGCTGGCTGGCGTTGAAGGTGTCCTTGTCCTTCAGACCGATGACCAGTTCGTTGACCAGGGGATTGCCGAGGCGAGAGACCTGAACGAAACCGCCGGCATCGATGGCGGGATTGGCGATCTCGATGTTGGGGTGGCTCGCGCTCGTCCATGCACCGATCACCGGGTCGTAGGCGGTCAGACAGGAAATCGGAACTTCAAGCTCCAGCGCCGTGATGCTCTTGTCCGCGTTATCATCGCGCGAGGAGTTGGCGAATTGCCCATCACCAGTAGAAGTGCTGTCGATCGGATGGGGATAGTTGATCAGGTCGAAGGTCTCGCCGAGGCTGATGTTGAAGGGGTCTTTGCGTTGACCGACAAACACGCGACCTGGGGTCCCGCAGCCGGGAATGTTGATGTTGTGGACCTGCGCGGCAGCGTAGGCGTCATAGTTGGGGAGCGTCTTGAAGCCGATATTATCGACCGGTTTTGAGAACGAGGTTGAGCCGGTTGACGCATCACGGACGGGCTGGGGAAGGCCGCCACGGACCACCGAGAGGGTGTAGCTCTCGTGAACGTTGAGATTGGCGTTATCGGCGGGATTGCCGTTTCTGCCGACTTGACCAAGCTGGAGCAAAGGTACCGCGGTTTGGACGCCGCCGACGTTGACGCTGAGATTCTGCCGGGCGTTCGTAAACCGGAACTGGAAGGTGATGTCTTCGACACCGTCGCCGTTATTGTCGATCTTGATCTCGTAGAGGCCGTTGGGGTCGAGTTCAAAGTAGTTGGGACCCAGGAAGGGATCCTCGCCCGGAATGTAGTTGGCGACGAAAGTGACGAAGCCACTGCGTCCCGGCTCATAGCTGCGGAACATGTAGAAATCGGTGGCATCCAGCTTCGGCATTGCCGTGATGCCCGGTGCCTCGCGGTGGCTTGATGCATTAGCCGGTGCAGTGAACATCAATGGCGCGAGAGCCAAAGCTCCGCACAGCAAGAGTGACCGTACGCTGCAAGCGCTAGCGCCCCTGTCGGCCAAACTTAACAGAGCCCCGAGATCTTTCGGGGATTTCTGGATTTGGTTTGTTGGCATTTTCTGTACATCCCGTTTAAATGGACGCTCGCTCAAATGTGTCATGAGTAAGCCAATCCATTGGTGAAGGTCGCCGATGCAGCAACTGCTACATTGGCCGGGAAGGTACGATGAGGACGACGGCAAGGTTTCAAGCGCATAATGTTTTCCGCGCGGAAAACCGGATCTCTATCGCTTTCGTGATGTCATGGTTTTGTCACCTGTGACGCGGACTGCAGCCGGTCTGGGTAAACGCACGGCGGTGACAGGTTCTTACGTTGAGATCGACAAAATTGTGACTGCATTTTCCGTAGTACGGGCGCGGCGGTAAGCCCACGCACATCCATGACCACCATCATATGGAGTGAAACTGTCCCGGATATTTGTCGTATCAATATGGCGGATATTATTGACCCCGGTCGCTCAGCTGGGACGGGACCATGAGGTCTAGCCTACGGGGACCCGCGTTGAGATATATAGATGGGCCGCGCGACTCAAAGCATCCGAACTTAAGATCATCGAAACTTAATGCAGCTGCGGTTTGACCTATCTGTCAAACTCATCGTCGATTATCAGTTCATCGATACCCCCGCCTTCAACACCGATAAGGGCCCGGTCAATCTGTTCGCCGGAAGGTCCGCTGAACGTTTCAAAGCTTGATCCAGAAAGCCTGCCCCGCACTTGATTTGGGGTGATGCGGTTTTTTCACGACAAACGTGTAAACGCGGTTGCTTGGAGAACGATCTCAGCCGCACGAGAAGGACCTTTCGATCGCCGTCACCTATGTCGATCTGACATCAGCCATGATGATGACGATCATTGCCGCGCCGATGTCGAACAAAATTTTCTCACGATGGGCTTGGGTAGCAAACGTATGACGTTCTGATGCGAAGCTCGGACGCGACAACATTAAAGATCGAAAATTCGAAACCTCTTTCAATGCTGCCCCGTATAGCTGCTCGGGTGTTCGTCACACCTTTGAGTAAAATCATCATACGGGAGTTTGGAATGGAAGATCAAAATCAGACCGATCGGCGAAATTTCTTGCGAGTAGGCGCCATCGGCAGCGCAGCCATTGGAGCGATGACGCTTGCGGGCAACACCGTTGCCAGCGCCGTCGCCACCACGCCGACGAACATCGCGCCGACGCCCGGTGATATTGCGATTCTGCAATTCCTGTGTGCGGCGGAGCAGATCGAGACCGATCTCTGGGAGCAATATGCAGAGATGGGTGAAGAGAACCCATTCTATCGCGAAGCTCTGCAATTGGTTCTGGACCCGGATATCGTAATTTACGCCTCCGACACACACGCCGACGAACTGAGCCACGACCAATTTATCGCCGCGTATCTTACGTCCATCGGCGTGACGCCGGTCGATCTGACGCCCTTCAAGACCATCCCGAGCCCGAACGTCATCGGTGGCGGTGGCAAACTGAGGTTGACTAACCTGACGCAGTTGACCCTCGATACCAGCTACTACACGCGGTATCACAATGGGCTTAACCCTGACTTCGACAACAACATCCCGCAATTGGCGACGATCACGGGGCAGTCAGCGATCCCGACGAAGAATATTGAAACCCCGGCCGCACTTCTCGGACAGGCTGGCGTGGCCGGTCTGCACTTCGCCGCCATCGAACAGGGAGGCAGCAGCCTCTATAATACTTTGCTACGCCAGGTCGCGAGCGTTGAAGTGCTGGAAATCGTCTCTTCTATTTATGCTACCGAGGCGATCCATTTTGCGATCTTCAACAAAGTGCTCGAACACTACCCGGGCTTCAACAACGGCAAGGGTACGCTTGTCATTCCCGATCTCACCAACCGTCAGCAAAACTCGGCTCACGTGATGGCAACGCCGACGACGTTCTTGCGCACGGATCTTCCGCTCTGCTCGGTCATTCGGCCAGCGACCCCGGCGAATTCGGGCGCCGTCGCGTCGGCCACCGGTCTCGTCAAGTCGGGCCTGTTCACCGGCCAGTCACAGACGTTCTTTGACGCGGTCGTGTCGCTTGCGACGGCTGCGGACGCGGCAACGCGGCCATTCTGACGGCTACGTCCACGTCGAGGTCCCCGAGAGTTGGCAGGGGGTCTCGACGGCGGACCTTGTCCACGTCGAGGTCCCCTAGTTGGCAGGGGGGCCTCGGCGGCGGACGAAGCCCCCGCGCCCTTGCGTTATTGATGGCGTTATGGACGCCACACTTGCGTGGCTTAAACACGATCCTTCGCTCCCTACGACGCGGCAATGAACGCCGAAGAGCTTTTCGAAGTAGAAGCGATAAAATAGCGGCGTTAGCCGGCAATCAGCATTAGTGCGGGTGGGGCTTTCGCACCCGTTTTCGACCCGGTTGCTTGGGCGTCGGAATCGTGATCACGCGGCCGTATTTGACCCCCCGCTCCGCCATAACGTGTTCAGCAAGGTGCTGGACAGCCTTGGTGGGTCCCTGAAGCGCGGTCAACTCCATGCAATTGTGATTGTCGAGATGGACGTGCAGCGTGGCCATTGAGAGATCATGATGGCCGTGGAAGTTTTCGATGAGGCGCCGGGAAAGGTCGCGGGCCGCATGGTCGTAGACATACACCAGTGCCGCCACGCAGTTGCCGCCGTCTACACTACGCGCCAGTTGCTGTAGGCCCGCCCTCGCAAGGTCACGAAATATCTCCGAGCGGTTTTGGTATCCTCGTTCAGTCGCTGCGGAATCGATCTCTGCCAGGAGGTCATCATCGACGGTTATAGTCACTCGTTGCATTTGGAAGATTCCTTTAAGAGAGTATGATGTTTTTATTGAAACATCATATGAATTGGGTTAGGCGTTGCTGTCGGGTTCGAATTGCTGTCGGGGATCGATGGTAGCATTTTTCGCCAGATGGACATTGCGAAAGGGCCACGTGTCAATAACCGCAATCATATGAATTTAATCGTTCGTATGAAACCGTACCGGATCTCCATCGTATCATAGTGGCGGACCTCGACCCAATTGATCAACTGGGGAAATGAGAGTCGCAGTCACGTGTCGTATTTGGGGGGCGGTTTTGGTTAGGTTTCGCGTTTCGCGTCTAACGTTAAAGTCGAATAAAGCGCGCGCGCTGGCGTCGGCTGCGGTGCTTATGCTGACATTCGAGCAACGATCGTTCGCACAGACGGTCGCTGCGACCGAGCCCGCGGGAGCCGCGCCCGTCGCCGTGAACAATACGACGAATTCTGCGACGTTGCCGGCGATAACGGTGCAGGCGCCAAAGAATTCGGCGAAGCGGCGCGCACAGGCAAAGCCTCCCGCACGTGTCGCCGAGCTTCCAAAACGCGGCGTGACATCAAGCAATCCGGCACAGCCGACGACGGGCTCGCTGGGCTCTCCGAACGTGGGCACCGGGCCGGTTGGGCCTCCAAATATGGCAAGCCAACTGACCATCAATGGCGAAGAGCTCAACGGACGCCCGGTCACGCGGCCGGGAGAGATTCTGGAGGCCGTTCCAGGGCTCATCGTGACGCAGCACAGCGGAGAAGGCAAAGCCAACCAGTATTTTTTGCGCGGATACAATCTTGATCATGGCACTGACCTCGCGATCTGGGTCGACGATGTGCCGATCAATTTACGCACCCATGCGCACGGGCAGGGATATTCGGACTTAAATTGGCTGATGCCCGAAACGGTCAACACGGTCGATGTCCGCAAGGGACCGTATTACGCCGATGAAGGTGACTTCGGCTCGGCGGGCAATCTCCATATAGGCCTGATCGATACGGTGCCGAAGGCCGTCGCCGAGATTACGGCCGGCAGCTTCGGCTATGAGCGCTTCTTCGGCATGGATTCCGCCAAGGCCGGCAACGGCAATGTGCTGGTCGCAGCCGAGATCGGCACCTACAACGGGCCTTGGGTCAATCCGGACGACATGCGCAAGTACAACGGCATGGTTCGTTACACCCAGGGTACCGCGACCGACGGTTTTTCCATCACCGGCATGGCCTACTCGAACAAATGGACGTCAACCGACCAGGTCCCGGAACGCGCGATCACCTCTGGCCAGATTGGACTCTTCGGATCGGAAGATCCCACCGATGGCGGCAAGACCAACCGCTTTGCGTTGTCGGCGCGCATGGCGCAAAGCGACGATGCCGGATCGTGGAAGGCCAACGCCTACGTCGTCAAAAGCGAACTCGATCTGTTCAACGATTTTACGTACTTTCTGACCAACCCGGTCCTGGGCGATCAGTTTCATCAGCATGACGACCGCGTGCTGACGGGCGCCAACGCCTCGAGGACTCTCGACGGATCATTTGCCGGCCGCCAGATGGAAACAACCTTCGGCATCCAGACGCGATACGATGATATCAGTCTTGCCCTGACCGACACCTTTCAGCGTTCGTTCCTGTCAAATGTCCGCAGCGACAAGGTCGGAGAAGGCAGCGTCGGCATTTACGCCGAAAACACCATGCACTGGACCGACTGGTTCCGGACCACCGTGGGCGTACGTGGCGATTATTACGACGCGAACGTCTTTTCGATTTTCGATGCCAACAACTCGGGAAATGTGTCGGCGGCGATCGCCAACCCGAAATTCACCGCGGTGCTTGGTCCATTCAACAAGACCGAATTCTTCTTCGGCGCCGGTGGCGGAATGCACAGCAACGACGCGCGCGGCGCGACCATTACCGAAGAGCCGACCGATCCAAGCATGAAGTTGTCCGCCTCGCCGCTCTTGGTCCGGACCAAGGGCGTCGAAGCCGGCGTCCGCAGCAAGCTGATCCCGGGGCTGGATTCGTCGATCAGCGTGTTTGGCCTCGACCAGGACTTGGAGATCATTTTCAACGGTGATGCCGGCGATACCTCGGCTGCCCGGCCGAGCCAGCGCTACGGAGTCGAATGGACCAACAAGTATCAGCCGATTTCGTGGCTTGCGCTCGACGGCGATGTTGCGCTGTCTCACGCCCGGTTTACCGGCTTCGACAGCGATCAGGCCGCGCTCTTTGCCTCGCTCGCGGGTTTTCCGCAGGCCCAGATCGGCAATGCGCCCGGCAACTATATCCCCAATGCACCGGCCATCGTGGCGTCCGCAGGTATCACGATCGGCGAGAAGACCGGCTGGTTTGACACCCTGCGCTGGCGCTATCTCGGCACCAGCCCGTTGACCGAAGACAACGCATTCCGCTCACCGCCGACGAGCATATTCAACAATCGTATCGGGTATCGCTTTGAAAACGGGTGGCGTATCCAGCTCGATGCGCTTAATCTGTTTAACTCCAAGGCTAACCAGATCACTTACGCCTACGGATCCCTGCTCAAGACCGATAGCCTTTATAATCTTTGTTTCGGTTCCTCCATCCCGATGGCGCCAACCGCCGTTTGCCAGAACGGCGTCATGGACTTCGTGCTGCATCCGGTCGAGCCCCTGGCCATCCGCCTGACCCTCGCCGGCAATTTTTAGGTATCGTTATCCCACAACCACGAGCATCTTGCGGAGCAGCCTCGGCGTTTGCGTGGAACCGGCATTCCCGCCTTTCCGTTGGCTCCGGCAAGGCGCGGCCACATGGCCTGCGCGAACGCCAGGAGGAGAGGCCGTTGCGGCCTCCTTTGTATTCGCCAGCGCCGTTAGGCGGTCGCTTTGCCCACAGCGGTCGCGTCAGCGACTTCGTTCAGCTGCCCAGACTTCACATCATAAATAAATCCGTAGATCTGGACGTGCTTCGGCACCAGCGGATGTGACCGGATCCGTTGCACGTCCTCGACGACGCTCTTCGCATTGTCTTCGAAGGTATGCCAATGAATGAATTTCCCCGCCACGGAACCGCCGGTGTGCTTCGGGTTCGACCACTTCTTGCCGTCGAAGTGCGCCGTGCCCAGATCATCCGCCAGCAGATCGCCGATGATTTCGTTGGTGAATAGCTGCATGCCGCAGTCGCTGTGGTGAATAACAAACCACTCGTTTGTCCCAAGCAGCTTGTGCGAGATCACGAGCGAACGAATGGCGTCGTCGGACGCACGGCCACCTGCGTTGCGGATGACATGGGCATCGCCTTCCGCAAGCCCCGCATATTTGGCGGGATCGAGACGGGCATCCATGCAAGTGAGAATCGCGAAGCGCCGGGCCGGAGGCAGCGCAAGGTTGCTTTTTTCGCCAAAGCTGCCGGAGTATTCCGTGTTCGCCGCTACAACCTCCTGAAAAACGGTGCTCCGATCAGTCATGGTGTATATCCTTCCATTGCGCGTCCCTGTTTTTGATGGGATCAGCGCGCCGTCGTTAGGTCAAGAAAATGGATTTTCGTTATTTTCAATCGCGCAGATATACTTCGCTGGGAACTGCCTTATGCCGGCTTGATCTGTTCCAAAGTATCGGGAAGTTCGTGGTCCGCGCATCGAAAATACTGAGCAACGGAATGGTGACGTGCAGCCGGAAGTGATGATGCCTCTTGAGACCGATGTCCTCGTGATCGGCGCAGGTGGGGCTGGGATGTATGCCGCGCTGGAAGCCGCTCGCGCCGGCGCCAATGTGATCCTGGCCGATCGCAGCCTGATCGGCCGTGGTGGTGCTACCGTCATGGCCCAGATGACGGTCGCCGCCGCGCTCGGCGAACAAACGCCGGACAATTGGGAGTATCACCTGGCCGACACGCTCGCGGCCGGTCGCGGCCTCTGCGACGCGAAGCTTGCGGCCATTCTCTGTGAAGAGGGTCCCCGGCGCATCCACGAGATGGACGGCTGGAAGGTCGGCTGGGCGCGCGAAGACGGTCACATCAAACAGGTTCAGGCCCCTGGCCACGACAGGCCGCGCTGCGTCTATGTGGATTTTCTGTCGACTGGCCCGGCGGTGTCGAAAACGCTTCGCACGCGGTTGAACGACACAAGCGGCATTCGCCGGATCGGTGACTTGTTGATTACGGATATCACCGTTCGGAACGGTGAGGCTCATGGAGCCACTGCGCTGCATGTCACGACCGGACGGATCGTTCCGATTGCGGCGAAGGCGGTTGTGATCGCGACCGGCGGATTGACGCGGCTCTATCGGCGTAACAGCGCCTCCGCCAACATGGGTGGTGATGGCTATGCGCTCGCGCTCCGCGCCGGTGCTGAACTGATCGATATGGAGTTCGTGCAGTTCTTTCCGATCGGCCATCTGGCGCCGCGGCTGGTCGGCATGGATCCCATCATGTGGGATCCCTTTCGCTACAAGCTCGGCGGCAAGCTCCTGAATGCCGAGATGCGCGAGTTTGAAGCCGACTATGCCACGCGCGATGTGCGCAGTGACGGCCGCTATGTGCTGACGCGCGATCTTGCGACCTACGCGATCACGAAGGAAGTCGAGGCCGGACGCGGCAGTCCGGCGGGCGGGGCCTATCTCAGCTTCCAGCATGTGCCGCCTGAGGAGATCCGGCACGCTTTTGGGCCCGTGGTCGACCGCCTCGCCGCCAACGGCATTGATCTTGCCCGACAACCCATCGAGGTAGCGCCGATTGCGCATTATCATATGGGCGGGATCCGCGTGAATGAAACGCTCGAGAGTGGGATCACGGGTCTCTTCGCCTGCGGCGAGGCCATTGGTGGCGCCAACGGCGCCAACCGCCTGTCGGGCAATGCCATCACTGAAGCGTTCGTCTTCGGTGCCCGCGCCGGTCATCACGCAGCGTTGCGCGCAATGCGACGGCCGATGCCTTCGCCGGGCATGGCCGGTCCCGCCATCGATTTTCTGCGCAGCGCCGAGCGGCGCGATGCGCCGAACACCGCCGCCAGCATTGTCTCGCTGCAAGCCCTGATGTCGGAAAATGTCGGACCGTTCCGCACGGGTGACAAACTTCGCATTGCAATCGAGCGTCTGGCGGACATCCAAAGCGACATCGGTGATCGGCCGCTGGCATCTTCCACAGGCGGATTAGATCCGGTGCTGGTCGATTGGCTCGATCTGAGAAACATGCTGCTGGTAGCGCAGGCTGTGGCGCTGCCGGCGCTCGCGCGTACCGAAAGCCGCGGCGCGCATCAGCGCGAGGATCACCCCGGTCTCGATGATGCTTGGGAGGTCAGTCAGATCGTGAACGTGATGGACGACCGGCTGAACGTCACGACTGCAAAAAGAAGGGGCGCTACATGAAAGCCTTGCTTGCCATTCACCGCGGCGAACCGGAAGCCGTATCGCGCGTGGAAACCTTCGAAATCGAGTTCGAGCATGGGCAGTCCGTGCTCGACGGTTTGCGGATGATCCGCCGTGACCACGATCCTTCGCTCGCCTTCCGCTTCTCCTGCATCAATGCCAACGCCTGCAAGGAATGCATGATGTCGATCGACGGCGACGTCGATTACGCCTGCACGTCGCGCCTGAAAGAGGGGACGACCACGCTGGCGCCGTTGCCGAAAAAAGCACTGATCCGCGATTTGGTGACGGAAATCGCGCCGCCGGACGAGCGGCTTGAGCGAGCGCCCACGCGAAGGTGATTTTTCGGATGTGAGGATACCGCATCACGGCCCTGGCGCTAAAATCCATTTATTGAAATGATAAATATAAAGCAAATTCAATATGATATACCTGAATTGTATAATTTTTGAGATTAGTATTGTAATTGATACAGATTTGTGACACGCTACTCTTCGCCGGGGATTTTCAAACGAGGAGGGGTGTCAACATGAGCATCACAGCTGACAGAATGGAGAGCGTTCCGACGACTGTCGATAGCAATGCGTGGAAGGCGTTGGCGGGCTCTGCGCTCGGCTACGCGATGGACGGATTCGATCTTCTTATTCTTGGCTTCATGCTGCGAACGATCGCGGCGGATCTCAATCTTTCGCAGGCGCAATCGGCATCGCTGGTCACGGCCACGCTGATCGGCGCCGTGATCGGCGGCATAGGTTTTGGCATGCTGTCGGATCGCCTCGGGCGCGTGCGCGTCCTGACCTGGACCATTGTCGTGTTCGCGGTGTTCACCGGTCTTTGCGCGTTTTCACAAGGCTATTGGGACCTTCTGTTCTACCGGACGTTAGCGGGCGTCGGCCTCGGCGGCGAGTTCGGCATCGGCATGGCGCTGGTCGCCGAAGCCTGGCCCGCCTCGAAACGCGCCCGTGCCTCTTCTTATGTGGGTCTCGGCTGGCAGACCGGTGTGCTGGTGGCCGCCATTGCGACGCCGTTACTGCTGCCCGTGATCGGCTGGCGCGGCATGTTCGCCATCGGCGTGTTTCCGGCGGTCGCGGCCTATTTTATCCGCGCCTCGCTGCATGAGCCTGAGGTGTTCGTCGAAAAATCCAAGGATCATCCGAAGGAATCCGCGCTTCATCTCCTGGTGAAGGACACCGAGACCACCAAGCTCAGCCTTGGCATGATCATTCTCTGTTCGGTGCAGAACTTCGGCTACTACGGCGTCATGATCTGGCTGCCGAATTAT
>CAVVZW010000119.1:0-7855 GCA_963752265.1 uncultured Alphaproteobacteria bacterium | reverse complement strand
TCACAACCGCACGGCGCCTGAAGCATTTCTCCGGCACGAAAACCGAGCGCGGTCAGTCGCGGATCCTCGACAAAATCCGCGTGCAGAAGCGGCTTTGGTGTCTTGCAACGGTCGCACAATTGCCGGACCAGCCGCTGCGCCACCACCGCCCGCAAGGTCGAGCGCAACAGATATCCCTCGACGCCAAGGTCGAGCAGGCGGGGCACCGCCGCTGCCGCCGATTCCGTATGCAGCGTCGTCAGCACGAGATGCCCGGTCAAGGCCGCGTGGATCGCAACATGCGCGGTTTCGTTGTCGCGTACTTCGCCGACCATGATCACGTCCGGATCCTGACGCACGAAGGAGCGCAGCGCGGCTGCGAACGTCAGTCCGATGGCCGGCTTGACCTGCGCCTGGTTGACGCCGGGGATGTCATATTCGACCGGGTCTTCCACGGTCAGGATCTTTCGGCCGGGCTCGTTGAGGATCGACAGCACCGTCGCCAGTGTCGTGGTCTTGCCGCTGCCGGTCGGGCCCGTGACGACGATCATGCCGTGCGGCAGCTTCAACAACCGCCGGAGTTTCACTTCGTCGGACGACGAGAAGCCGAGCTTTTCGACCACCAGCAACCCACGATCCTTCGGCAGGATACGAATAACCGCGGATTCGCCGTGCTGCATCGGCATGATGGCGACGCGAATATCGATGTCGGTGCGGCCGACACGTAAGCGCGCGGCACCGTCCTGCGGCAAACGGCGTTCGGCAATATTGAGATTGGCGATAATCTTGATGCGGGAAATCACCGCCTGCGGCAGCACGCCGGCGGGCGCCGCGACCGGCCGCAGCAAGCCGTCGATGCGCATGCGGACCACAAGTCCGGCCTGGAACGGCTCGATGTGAATGTCGCTCGCGCGCAGCTCGACGGCCTTTTCCAAGAGATCGTTGACGGCGCGAACCACCGGCGCGCCGCTGGCGAGGTCGCGCAAGCTCTCGATGTCGTCTTCACGCAGAAGAAACTGGCCGCTCGAATCCGCCGGTTCCGCGCTGTCTTCGCCAAGGCGGCGGTCCAGCACAACCTTGAGGTCCTCGACCGAAGCAACCGTGATCCCGATATCCCGCCGCAGCACGATTTCAGCGGCGCGCTGCGCTGCCCTATCGGTCGGATCGGCAACCGCCAAGGCCGCACTGCCGTCGGCGGCCTGATACGGGAAAACCATCATTTCCCGCAGGAACCGCTGCGAGAACGTCTCATTGAGCGCCGGCGCCGATAAAAGATCTTGCAGTGCAACGCGCTCAAGGCCGGCAAAGCGGGCCACTTCGTCGGCAAAATCGTTCGGCGAGAGGTCGGTTAATTCCCAGAGCCTGGATTGCGCGCGCATGGGCCCGCCCTGCTCGACCGCCTGGCCGCCCGACGGCGCCGACTGAATAAGGCGGTCGTTACGGCGGAGGTGCTCCAGGAATTGCAAGGACTTGTCGCTAGTCATGGTGTTTCCAGTGATGCGTTATGGGCGCAGAATATTCCGCGCAATGGAGTTTCCTGATGGAAGGCGGGGTTCATTCACCGCGCCTCGCGCCGCTTTTTCCCGGTAGGCGCCCCGATCACTGGGCCCCCTTTTGACTGCCTGTCGTCGCGGACCGCCGGGAGGTTATTGATCCCAAACGTGACAGCTTTACGAAGCTGTCCCGGGAGTATGCAACACAAAAGAACGATACAAAAGAAAATGAAGGTCCCCCTTTCCTCCGAGGCCTGATCCTGATTTGATTACCGTCAGTTGGGAGTCGGGGATCTTCAAGCTGAAATCAGGCTCGGCCTGAAACCGAAGTGGTGGCGTGCCGTATCTTTCCGACGGCGGTGATCTGTAGTTATTACTGTCATGTTTCGCCGCTACGAAGCTGCTCCGGTTCTAGGCCCGACAGGGATTTAGAGCTCGAAGAAGTTAAGAAGAGTTGGGACGGCGGAATGTTAAGTGAAGGCAATCGGGGTCTGTTCCCGCCTGTCGGGAGCAGCGTTTTTGCTGCTTGTTTGTTGCTGTCCTTTCTTGCACTGACGTCCTGCAGTTCCTCTATGGTTAGTCCTGGCGGCAGCAGCAGCCAGGACGTCGATGTCATGGACAAGGTGCGGTCGCTCGATATCTTGCCGCGCAACCCGACGCAGACGGGCTCCACCACCACCTCAAGCGGCCCGCGGGCCCAGCCGGTGGTCTTCCAGGGCGCTGAGGTCACCGATATCGCCGAGGTGCGTCCGCAGCAGCCGGCGGCGAGCGGAAACGGCTACGATCTCAATTTCGAAAGCGCCCCGGTCGCTACCGTCGCCAAGGTGGTGCTCGGCGACATCATGCAGACCGGCTACACGATCGATCCGAGGGTACAAGGCACCGTCAGCCTGGTCTCGGTCAGGCCAGTGCCGAAATCGGATATCATCTTCGTCCTTGAAAATGCCCTTCGGATCAGCGGCGTGGCGCTCATTCGGGATACCGCGGGTTATCGCTTGACCCCGGTGGGCGATGCGATTGGCGCGGGCCACGTCGATTCCGCAGGCAATACCGAGCCGGGATACGGCGTCTCGGTCGTTCCCCTGCAATATATTTCGGCGCAGACGCTGCTGAAATTGATGGACAGCTTCGCCACCAAGCCGGGCGTCGTGCGCGCCGATACCGGACGCAATCTGCTGTTGATTCAAGGCACGGGTCCGGAACGTCGCACCGCGATCGAAACCGCGATGAGCTTCGATGTCGACTGGATGCGGGGACAATCGATCGGCATCTTCCCGCTTACCAACAGCGGACCCGAACCCCTCATCGTCGAGCTGGAAAAGATCGTGGATTCCGGCGAAAACGGCCTGAACGCGAACCTGGTCAAGCTGCAACCGGTCGCCCGGCTGAACGCGATCATGGTGGTGGCCAAAAAGCCCGCTTTGCTGCGCACGATCGAAGGCTTTATCAGGCGTCTCGACCGTTCGGACAACACAAGGACGAGCGTCCACGTCTACAGGGTCAAGTACGGCGAGGCGAAGCAGATCGCACGCGTGCTGACCGACATGTTCGGCGGCGGATCCAACAGCAGCCTGCTCGATAGCGCGGATAATCAGATCGCACCGGGATCAGGCTCCGCGAGCGCGGCCGACCGCCTTTCCCTGAACAACAACAATAGCGTCAGCAGCAGCACTAGCGGCGGTCTTGGCTCCTCGTCTTCTTCTTCGGGCAGCGGCAGCTTTGGACGTCCGAGTTCCGGCTTCGGCACCACCCCGGGCGGCGCGGGCACCCCGGGCGGCGGAAATCTCGGCCAGCTTGACAAAGGAAACGGTCCCGGCGGGGGCGGACAACCGGTATTGCCAAACGTCCGGATCACCCCCGACGCCGTCAACAATACGCTTTTGATCTACGCCGATCAGGGCAACTACAAGATCATTGAATCGGCGCTGCGGCAGGTGGATCAACCACAGCTGCAGGTCGCGATCGACGCAACGATTGCCGAAGTCGATCTCACCGACGAACTCCAGTTTGGCGTTCAGACCTATCTGACCAGCCACGCTTTGGGATTGAGACCCGATCAGGGATCCATTCTCAACTCGACGGCAACAGCTTCGCCCGCGGCGGCGGCTTCCGCCGCAGCAACGACAGCGACAACGGCGACCACAACAACAGGTGTAGCAACGACCGCCGCCGTAGCGGGAACGGCCGTCAACAGCTTCATCAGTCAAGCTTTTCCCGGATTTAACTTCCTCGTTGGACAGCAGGCCCAACCCGCCCTGATCCTGTCCGCGCTGCACAACGTGACCGCAGTCAAGGTTTTGTCCAACCCCTCGCTCGTCGTGGTCAACAACGGGTCGGCAACCCTTCAGGTCGGCAATCAGGTTCCGATCTCGACTGGCAGCGCGACGGTGCTGACGGCCAACAACACGGTCGTGAACACCGTCGACTATCGCAACACCGGCATCATTCTGCGGGTTTCCCCTCGCGTCAGCGCTGACGGCAATGTGAGACTCGATATCGAACAGGAGATCAGCAACGTCGTGCCGTCGAGCAATGCGACCGCAGCCTTGACCCCGACCATCTCGGAGCGAAAGGTCAAGAGTTCGATCTCTATCGCCAACGGACAAACGGTGCTCCTGGCCGGGTTGATCCAGGACCAGAAGAACGAAAATAAAAGCGGCATTCCGTTGCTGGACGAAATCCAGGGGATCGGCAATGCGTTCGCGACCCAAGACAACACCAAGACGCGCACCGAACTGATCATCTTCATCCACCCTCAGATCATCCGTGACAGCACGGATGCCCATTCCGTCGCCGAAGAGCTACGTTCCAAGCTACGCGGCACCATAAGCCAGAGCACCCTCAGTGAACCACGTGGCCTGCAAACCCCTCATTAAAGCCCTCCCCGCGCTCGCGTTGGCGCTTGCCTGTCTCGCCAGCGCCAGCAGCTTTGCCGGAGAGTATCCGTATCAGCATCACCTGAGTGAGGGACAACCTGTCGTGGTGGCGCGCGGAAACGCGCAAGCGGTGGGACGTCTCGGCTTCCGGTATGAGAACGGCTTCGGCGTTCCGCAGAATTACGCCGCGGCGGCCGATCTCTACCGGCGCGCGGCGGAGCAAGGCGATGCTTTCGCCCAAAACAGACTGGGCCTCAGCTACGACAAGGGCCACGGCGTTCCGCTGGATCTTGTTCTTTCCTACAAATGGCTGGACCTCGCGGCATCGAGGGCGGGGCGGCGCGAGCGTGATTTCTACTTACGGCTTCGCAACGCGGTCGCCTCGAAGATGTCGCTGGATCAAGTTATCGAAGGTCAGAAGCTGGCTTTGATATGGGCCGCGAACTGGGAGGCGGAGCGCCGCTGAGGCGCCCCCGCTACTCAATCGTACGGCCCGCCGCCTCGCCCGAACCATCGGCGGTTTCGGTAAATCCAGCTTGCAGTTCGGCTTGCGCCGTCGGCATGTCGATGCCGTCAACCCAACGCCCCACGACAAGCGTCGCGATGATGTTGGAAGTCAGGTTGGTTCCGGCGCGGATCTGCGCCATGAAACGGTCGGCGCCAAGCAACAAGGCGATGCCGGCCACCGGCACCGCATCAACCACGGGAAGCGTCGCCGCAAGCGCGATAAAGCCGCCGCCGGTCACGCCTGCCGCACCCTTGGAAGTAAACAGCATCACGAACAGCACGCTCAATTGGTGCCAGATCGTCAACTGAACGTTGAAGGCGTGCGCCAGAAACAGCACCGACATCGTCATGTAGATCGCAGTCCCGTCCATGTTGAGCGAGAAACCGCCGGGCATCACCAGACCGACGACTTCCCGGGACACGCCGAGTTTTTCGAGTTTCTGCATCGAGCGCGGCATCATGGTTTCCGCCGACGTCGCCGCGAACACGAAAAGGATTTCGTCCTTGAAGTAATTCAGCACACGGCCGATGCGAAAGCCCGACAACCGAAGGAGCCCGCCAAGCACGATCAGGACGAACAGAATGCTGACGATATAAACCGAGGCGACGAGCTGGCCGAGGTCGAGCAGCGTGCGCAGTCCGTATTTTCCGACCGTGAAAGCCATGGCGCAGAAAGCCGCGATCGGCGCGCAGTACATGATAATCCGCACCATGGCGAACAGCGCCGCCGCGGCCGACTCCAGAAAGACCACGACCGGTTTACCACGGTCTTGCGCGAGGCTGAGCCCCAACCCCAATAGCACCGCCACAAAGAGAATGGGCATGATGTCGCCCTTCACAAAGGGCTCGACAAAGGACGACGGAATGATCGAGAGGAAGAAGTCCGTCAGGCCGGCGTCCCGGGCTACTTTTGCGTAAGCCTCGACGGCCTTGGGGTCGAATGCGGCCGGGTCGGCGTTGAGCCCCGATCCGATCTGCCAGACATTGCCGACGATCATTCCGATAATCAGCGCAAGCGTCGAAGCAACCTCGAAATAGATCAGCGCCTTGACCCCGACATTGGCGACATGGCGGATGTCGCGCATTTTCCCGATGCCAATCGCAATGGTCGTGAAGATGATCGGTCCGACCACGACCTTGATCGCCTTCACAAAGGCATCGCCAAATGGCTTGAGCTGGACGGAGAAATCCGGAAAGGCGTAGCCCAGCGCGGCCCCGAGGACGACCGCAGCCAACACCTGTACGTAAAGCTTGCGATAGAGCGGCACGCTCGCTGAAACGATTTTGCCGCTCGAAGGATGCGGCGCGTCCATTGCGGTGGACGGACGATCGATTTCAAACGCGGTCATCGGCTTTTCTCCGAACACCCGGCAGAAGACGGCTTCGGCCTTTCCGGCTGCGCCGTCACCCCTTCGCCTTCTGGATTCAGGTCCGGCCTATTCCGCGGCCACGCGATTGAGGGCGGCGTGACCGTGGGTCTTTACTACGACCTTGATCGCGTCCTCGATCCGTTCGCGGGCATATTTCAATGCCGTCGGCAGATCCTCCAGCGCGAAGGTGTGCGTATGCACCTTGGTCGCGTCGAAGCGCTTCTGCGCCATGAACGCCTCGGCGCGGTGCGTGGCGCTCTTGCCTTCGCCGCGAATGCCGTAAACGTAGATATTGTTGCGGACGATATGGGCGATATCGACCTCGGCCGGCTTGCCCGGGAAAGCCGCCAGACAGATGCGGCCGCCGCGGTTGACCATGCGCGCGGCTTCGTTGACGGCCTCCGGCGCGCCGGAACATTCGACGACGTAGTCGACGCCCTTGCCGCCATTCAGCTTGCGAACCGCCGCAACCGGATCTTCTTTCTTCGCGTTGATGACGTAATCGGCGCCAAGCTCGCGGCCGATCTGAAGGCGGTTGTCGCGGGTTCCGGTCAGGATCACCGGGTGCGCACCCAGCGCCTTCGCAACCGCCACGCCGAGCAATCCGATCGGACCGGGGCCGGTCACCACAACGCTCTCGCCTGCGACAAGGCCGCCCAATTCGGTCAGGCCGTACATGGCGGTACCGGCGGTGACGACCAATGTCGCCTCCTCGTCCGACATTTCATCTGATATCGGCACCAGCGTATTGATGCTGTTGACGGCGTATTCGGCAAACCCGCCGTCGGTCGTGAAGCCGTTGGCGCGATGCCCCTTGTCGACATCGCCATAGTTCAGGCCGTAGTTGTGACATGCTGTGTACATGCCTTCGCGGCAACGCTTGCACTGGCCGCAGCCGGCGTGGATTTCGACCGTGACGCGCTGCCCGATCCCGTATTCGTCGACACCCGGCCCGAGCGCGACGACCGTGCCCATATACTCGTGGCCCGGTGTGAAATTCTTGTTGAAGGGCTGGCCACCTTGAATCATGGCCGGGGGACCGTGGTGAATGATCTCAAGATCGGTCGCGCAAATCGCCACCGCATCGATGCGCACCAGAACCTCGGCCCGCTTCGGCACCGGCACCGGCTTGGTTGTCAGTGTCAGTTGATCGGGATCGCCCAGTACCCACGCCCGCATGGTGTCCGGAATCGGAAAGTCGGGCGAAGTCTTGACGTGTTCGGGCTGGTACATGGCTTCACTCCTGAGTGTATTTTTTTATTCCGCCGCGACGGCCTTGATTGGCCCCCGCAGGATGGCGCCGGGCGCACCAAGCTCGGCCGACAATTCATCGGCCGCCGCTGTCACGTGAACCTGGATCTGATCGATATAGTCCGGCGTGGCGCGGAAAACCGGCGCTGAGACGCTGATCGAGCCGACGACCGCGCCGGCATGATCTCGAATGGCCGCGCCCACGCAGATCACGCCGATCTGGAATTCCTCCCGATCGATCGAAAATCCGTTTCTCCGGACGAGCCGCAGATGTTCTTTCAGTTTATCCAGATCGGTAATGGTGTTCGGCGTGAATGCCGCAAGCCCCTTGTCGGCGACGATCCGGTCAAGCTCGGTCGGCGGCAGCCAGGCGATGTAT
>CAVVZW010000118.1:0-4630 GCA_963752265.1 uncultured Alphaproteobacteria bacterium | reverse complement strand
GGTCAGCAATACCCGCACCTGGTTCAGACTACGTATTGCTCGCCTCTCGCCGCTCGAGGGTGATCGTGCCGCGGTTGAGTTCAAGCCCGTAGAACCTGGCGCCATTGACGGACGCAAACGCCTCGAAACGATTGAGCGCGCCTTCCTCATCGAACACCTGCACATAGGTCTGCAACGCGGTCGCACCACCGAACACGCCGGCCGAACAGCATTCGGCTTCCTTGGCGTTGCGGCGATGTGGCGCGGTGTCGGTTCCGATGAAGAAACAGCTTTCGCCCGACGTGACCGCTTTGCGCAACGCAAGGCGATGGTGCTCACGCTTGGCGACCGGCAGACAATAGAGATGCGGGCGCAGGCCGCCCTGAAACAGCGAGGTGCGGTTGATGACGAGATGATGCGGCGTGATCGTTCCAGCCGTATGCGAAGCATGGGCGCGCACGATATCGACAGTCTCCGCCGTCGTGACATGCTCGACCACGACTTTCAGGCCGGCATGCCGTTTCAAGAGCGGCAGCAGGCTTTGCTCCATGAAGACTGCCTCGCGGTCGAAAATATCGACCGCGGGATCGGTCGCCTCGCCATGGATCAGGACCGGCATGCCGATCTTTTCCATGCGCTGGAACACGGGCGCGAGCGCCGGAATGTCAGTCACGCCGTGATGCGCGTTGGTGGTGGCGCCGGCAGGATAAAGTTTCGCAGCGACCCAGACGCCGTCCTCGAATCCCTTTTCGATTTCGTCCGGCGAGGTTGCATCGGTGAGATAGCAGGTCATCAGCGGCTGAAAGTCGGATGGTGCCGCGCGTGCGGCCAGGATGCGATCGCGATAACTGGCCGCGGCCGCAACTGACGTCACAGGCGGCACCAGATTGGGCATGATAACGCCGCGAGCAAATTGCGCGGCGGTGAATGGAAGCACCGCTTGCAGCATCGCGCCGTCGCGCAAATGAACGTGAAAATCGTCCGGCCGGCGGATCGTGATGCTATCGGCGCGCTTCAGGGCGGCTTTGTCGAATAACTCGGTCACGCTCATTGGACGGCCTCTTCGATCGCAGCCCGCATTACCGCGATTCCGGCGACAAAATCATCCAAATTCATCGCCTCTTTCGGGTTATGCGAGCCATTTTCATTGCGGACGAATACCATGGCGCTCGGAATCCCGGCGTTGGCAAATACCGCGGCGTCATGCCCAGCGCCACTCGGGATTTCCTCGTCCGGCAGACCGAGCGCCTGCGCCGCATGGCGCAACCGTCGGACCCACTCCGAATCCATGGTAGCCGGAGCCGATTCCAGCCGGCGGTCGAAGGAGAACTCCACGCCGCGTTCCTCGGCGATGAGATTGCACTCCGAACGGAACAAATCGTAAAAACCTTCCAGCGTCTCCTTGCTTTGGCTGCGCACCTCGAAGCTGAACGTCACTTTTCCAGGGATTCGCGCGATCGCATGTTCCGTGGGATCGGTTCCGAAAACACCCGAAGTGATCACCACGTCGCGTCCGCGTTCCAGCAAGGTTCTCCAGTGACGGTCGAGATGGGTCATGAGCTCGGCCACCGCGAACACCGCGTCATGCCGCAACCAGCGCGGCACCGCGCCGGAATGGCCTGCCTCGCCGATACATTCGACAAAGCGATGTCGCACATTGCCCCTGATACCCGTGACAATGCCGACCGGGAGTTCCCGCGCCACCAGCACCGGACCTTGCTCGATATGGAGCTCAACCCAGGCCGCGATGCGCTTGGCGTCGAGCAGCGGCTCGCTGTTCCCGATCCGCGCCACGTCAGCGCCGACGTCACGCATACAATCGCCGAGCGTGCGGCCGTCGCGATCAATAACTCGAAGTTCCTCGGCCGTGAGTTTCCCGAACAGAGCGAGCGAGCCCATATAGGCCTTGCCGAAGCGGGAGCTTTCCTCGCCGCGCAGGCCAAACAGCTTGATGGTGCGGCGGGGAACGATCTTGTCGCGCTTGAAGCGTGCGAGTACGGCCAGCCCGGCGACCACACCGGCCGCGCCGTCGAAATTGCCGCCTTGCGGCACCGAATCCAGATGCGAGCCGCAAGCGAGATATGGCAAATCGCCCTCGCTGCCGTTGAGCGTCACCACCAGATTGGCGCCGCCATCGCGGGCGGTCTCAAGGCCTAATTCGCGCGCCTTGGCCTCGACAATGTCGAGCGCGGCGGACTCGCGTCCGCTGTAGCTTTCCCGCGTAATGCCAACGCCGTCGAACGACGCCTCACGCAGGGCGTCGAACAACTGCGCGGCAAGCGCACGATCATCCGCATCGTCGATGAAGACGTTGCGTGAAGGTGTGGCTTCCGTCGTCATGTCGGCGGACTGAGCCAGGCGAGATCCTGATCATCAGCCTCCTCGATCACGACGCCATGAACGAGATCGGTCACGCGGTTGATCTCGCGTTGCAAGCAGAACATCTCGATGCCGTCGATGATACTGACCATGGCTGCCGGTTGCAGGAAGGTCGCGGTGCCGACCTGCACGGCGCGCGCGCCCGCAAGCATATATTCGACCGCATCTTCGGCCGTTGCAATTCCTCCACACCCTATGATTGAAATCTTGATCGCCTTCGCGCACTGAAACACCTGGCGCAGCACGATCGGCTTGATCGCGGGGCCCGACAACCCGCCCATGACATTGCCGAGGCATGGCTTGAATGTCTTCAGATCAATCGCCATCGACAGAAACGTGTTGGCGACGACGACCGCATCAGCGCCCGCCGCCTCCGCCGCCCGCGCGACGTCGGCGATATCGCCCGTGTTGGGCGTCAGCTTGACCCAGAGCGGCAGTTTGGTCGCGGTACGCAACGCCCGCGTCACCTTCTCGGCGGACTCCGCGCGCATCGCAAAGGCCTTTCCGTCCTCCTCGATGTTCGGACAGGAGATATTGGCTTCGATCGCGGAGACCCCCGGCAGCGTGAGTTCAGCCGCGAGGCTTGCAAAACCTTCCGCCGTCGGTGCAGAGATGCTGACGACCAGCGGCGGCTCGTAGACAGCGTATTGCGGAATGATCTTCTCGATGAAATGCGGCACTCCCTTGGAGGGAATTCCGATCGCATTGATCAGGCTGCCCGGCCGCTCGACCACGCGCGGCAACGGATTGCCGGCGCGTAATTCGCGCGTCACCGTCTTGGTCACGAAGGCGCCAAGGCGATTAAAGTCGATCACCTTGTCGAGCCCTTCGGCAAAAGTGCCGGACGCGGGCATCACCGGATTGCGCAGTTTGAGCCCGCCGACATCGACGGAGAGATCAATTGAAAACGGCTTGATCATGGCAGCGCCTCCAGTAGATCAAACACTGGTCCATCCCAGCAGACCCTGCGATTGACGATTTCGCCGCCGACATTGAAGTCGCGCACGCAGCAGTAACAAAGGCCGATGCCACAAGCCATTTGCTGTTCCATCGCGACTTGTCCGGGAAGACCGAACTCGATCGCCAGCCGCTGTTGCACGCGCATCAGACGGCTTGAGCCGCAGGTAAAGAAGGCCTCACACTTTCCTGCGGCAATCAGGCCGCGAAGAATGCGCTCGACATTGCCCGGTCCGCTGGTCTGCTCGGAGTCCGTCACGGGGACAACATCGGCACCGTGGTTTTTGAAGAGATCGACTGACACCAGAAGCTCAGGCCGCCGCGCGCTGAAGATCGCGGTGACTTTGGTGCCGTTGGCCTTGGCCGCTTTGGCAAGCGGCGCCAGCGTGGCAAGTCCCGCGCCCCGCCCCACCGCCACGATGTGCCGCCACTTCGGGTCAAGCGTGAAGCCTGCGCCCAGCGGTCCCATGATGTCGAGGCGATCGCCCGGTTTGATCAGATCGAGCCCGCGCGTTCCCGCGCCTGTTACCTTGTAAAGAAACTCAACTTGACGTTTGACGGGATCAGCACCGTAGAGACTCATCGGACGCCGCAGGAAAGGTTGTTCGCCAACAGGATGCGGACAAAGCAATTGAAAGAATTGGCCTGCTTGGGCCGAGGCCGCGACCTCGCTGCAATCAACGACGAGATGCCGATATTCAGCGTTCACGGCCGTGTTGGCGACGACCTTGGCAAGCTCCGCAACAACGCTCGGCTTCCACGGTGCGTGGGGCGATGCAGACGGCGTGACCGCCGGCTGCATCTGATGGGAGGGATCGAGTGACATGACTAGTCAAACATCACGTGAGTTGAGCGCCGCGGCGCTCCGGGATCAACAGCCACATCGCCAGAATGTCGAGAATATAAAGTGTCGCGAGCAGCGCGATCGCGGTCTCGAACGAATAGGCGGCCGCAATTGCGCCAACCACGACGGGGCCAAATCCGCCGACGCCGCGCCCGATATTGAAGAGAACATTCTGGGCCGTGGCGCGCGCTGCGGTCGGAAACAGCTCGCTGATCAGCGCGCCATAGCCGCCGAGCATGCCATTGACGAAGAAGCCCATGATCGCACCGACCACAAGCAACTGATAGGGATCGGTCAGCCGGGAATAGATCAGCACCATGACGGCGGCGCCCAGCATGTAGCTGAAGAAGGCCGGCCGCCGGCCGATGCGATCGGCGATGTTGCCGAACATGAAGATACCGACCGCCATACCGGCGAGCGTCACGCAGGTCCAGGTCGCCGACTGCGTCAGAGCAAAGCAGCAATAGTGGC
>CAVVZW010000117.1:0-30092 GCA_963752265.1 uncultured Alphaproteobacteria bacterium | reverse complement strand
GTTGCGAGATCAACATTGAGGACGACGGCACGGTGAACATTTTCTCCGTTTCGCCCGAAGGCATGAAGATCGCGAAGGACGCCATCACCGGCATGACGGCGGAAGCCGAGATCGGGAAAATTTATCGCGGCAAAGTTGTCACGGTGAAAGAATTCGGCGCGTTCGTCGAATTTTTGCCGGGCAAGGACGGCTTGGTTCACATCAGCGAACTCGCCAATTTCCGCGTCAAGAACCCCGAGGACATCGTGAAAGTCTACCCCCGCTGGAAGCTGCAAATGGCTGGCGGCATGGCGCTGGCGTTCCTGGTATTTGCCGTGGCCTGGCTGACATTGCGGCGCAGACCCTGGAAACCGGGGCTCGCCTCCTGGATGGCGGTCGGCATCTCGGCCACATCGGCCGGGGCGCTGCTGGGAGTAGCGACCGACAAGATGCTTTATGAAAGCTACGGCCTCGGCGGCTGGCTGTTCTGGGGCCTTCTGCTGGCGGCCGGCATTGCTTCGCCGCTGTTTGGCGCCAATGCCATGATGTCAGGCCGTGGCTTGCCGACCTTTTTGGAACTGCTCGGTCCGTCCGGCTATCGCGACCGGTCGTGGGTGGCTGTGATCCTGGCCTTGGTTCTGGCTATCACCACGGTGGTTGGCGCCGACACTGCGATCGGCCTGGCGTTCGACCCGCGCTACAAGGATTTCCCCTTTGCGGCGTTGACCATGGCGGTCGTACCGTTCGCGGCGCTGTCTCTGGTCAATCGTCCAAAAGAGGGTTTCCGTCCGATCGCGGAGACGACATTTGCCGTCTTGCTCGTCATGACCGCCGTCTATGCCGGCTTTAACGAAGGCCCGGACAACTGGCAGTCGCTGTGGACCTGCACGATTTATGTTCTGCTGGCCGCTACGCTGTGGCGGGCGCGGGTCGTGCAAATCCCAGGATAAGCAGACCGATCGCGAGCCCGGACAAGACGACATTGTACAGCACAATGCCGAGACCGGCGGCAATCAGGCCGAGCGTGAGCAGTACGATCGACGGCCGGATGATGTGCAGCACCGCGATGACAAGCGCGGTTATTCCAAAAACCGAGTTGCGAAACAGAGTGGTCGCCAGCGCTCTCGACTTGCAGAGCAACGTTTGCAGGCCGGCATCGCACGCGAGCGCCGTGCCCGAAAACTCGATCGCCAGATAGCGCACGTAGATCGCATAGCCGACGGTGAGAAAACCCACGATCAGCAGCCATTGCACCTGATAGGGGGTGAGGCGGAACGGGGATTTCTTCATGGATTAGTCTCTGGAAAAGCGGAAGCCGGTTTGCCGCTTTTGGTTCGCCCGCGCAAGTTCAATCTCGGATACTTCCGGCAGTCGTTCTTGAAAACAAATCAGGAAGGGACGTTAACTGGCTCTAATATTGAGGTTTTTGGTCAAGCCGCAAAGCTCTAATGCTTGCCAAAAATCAACGACAGGGTCGAAGGCTCGCTTTTCGGGGTCTCATCCTCCTTGGGCGAATACCTCCCGCTGTGGTGTCTGTGGGAATATCCCTTCGGAGCGGAATTGGCCTTGGCGTCAGAAGTGGGTTTGACCTCGGAAACAGTTCTGGCATCCGCTTTGGCCTGCTCTTCGCCGCCCATGGTCAGCCGCTGGCCCTCGAAAACCGTGGTGGTGCAGCCCCGATCGTTCACCGTCAGCGAGGCGCAGATTTTCGCGGCAGCCGCCGCGTCGTTGATCGGGCCCGCGACGAGCCGCAATTGCATACCCAGCCCATTGTTGTTTTCCTTGATCACGATGATCGGGCGCAGCGTCGTCAGCGCCGCATTCGTCCTCGACTTGAGAAGCCCGTGCCACAACGCGCGCAAGCCAGGAACCGAGTTCGCGCCGCCGACATCGACGCCAAACTCGGTACGCCGCGCCACGAGTTCCAGGGCCTCCGGGGTTGAATCCAGTTCAGCTTCCTCGGCGACCTTGGGAGTGATCGCTGCGATTTCGGGCAACGGAGCGGCCGTTACCGCCCTCGGCGGTGCCGCGGGCTCGATCAACTTTCCGGCCGCAGGATCTGGCGGGGCCATCATCGATTTTGGGGCCATCAGGGAGCCCGATGGCTGCGCCGGCCCGGGTTGCGGCTGCGCGGCGGCGGATTTCGCTGCCGGACTTGGGTCGGACGGAGAGGCCGGGGAAGCTTGCTTGTCCTGCTTCTCCCCGACCTTGTCCTGCTTCTCTGCGATGGCGGGGCCGGTTGCGGCCACCGGCGCTACCACAGGGGCTGCTGGTGCGGGTTTGGCGGCTGGCGGCTGCGGATCAACCGATGCGGTGGCTGCCGGCGCCGTCGATGAGGTTGAAACCGGTGCCGCGGAGGAGGCGGGTAAAGACGATGAGGCGGAAGGACTGGCGGACGAAACCGCGCTTGGGGCAGTTTGGCTTGCACCGGCTTGGCTTGATGAACTGGCTTGGCTTGACTGGATTGGCTTGGACCGGTTTGACTTGGACTGGCCTGACTTGCACTCGCGGGGCCCATGCCGGCCTGTGACGACGGTGCTGTCGGAGCTTGCCGCGCGATCGCCCCGGTCACGGAGTCTAGTTCCTGTTCAAGAACGGCCACCCGGGAGTAAAGCCGGTCGCGATCGCTGTTGAGCGTCTCGACGGCAGACGCCAGTCGCCGCGCCTCGTTCTGGCTGTCCTTCGCCGCCAGCTGAGCCTGCTGCGTCTGCCTCATGAGATCGGCGGCCGCGGTTTGCTCGCGCCGCATGCCGATCGACGACTGGTTGGTGACGAGGGCTACAACGACCGCGCCGACCGAGACGGCCGCCCACGTGCCAAGCCGCCAGAGGGTGCGACGATCAAATTCGTCTTCCTCAGCAAGCAGGCCGGATAGCGCTCCGCCAGTCTCTTCAACCTCGAATCCTCGGCGCAGCCTGTCGGAATCCTTCGCCATGAGATGTCTTCGGCCCCCCTCCGGCCCCAAGCAAATCAATCGGTAAACATTAACAGGAAATCGGCCGCCATCTTGAATCCGTGAGCTTCGGTCCCAACGGCGAATCGGGTTTCCATCCAGCACGAAAACGCTCTATGAGGGCGCTAGCAGTAAGCGGCCGTCAGCCGTGCAAGGATGTCTCAAGGGACTTTTCGATGAGCGGCAAGACCAGCCTGACCATCGTGCTCGCGGCCGGCGAGGGAACACGGATGCGCTCGTCTATGCCAAAAGTGCTGCACCCGGTCGCCGGACAATCCCTGCTGGCGCATGTGTTGTCGGCCGCGCCGGCAGGTGCGGGCACCTCGCTCGCGGTCGTGATCGGGCCGGACCACCAGGCGGTCGGCGAAGAGGCCAGGCGGTACCGGCCGGACGTCGAGATTTTCGTTCAGCGCGATCGCAAGGGGACGGCGCATGCGGTGCTGGCGGCGCGCGATGCGTTGGCGCACGGGGCCGACGACCTGATCATTGCCTTCGGTGATACGCCGCTGATTTCGGCGGCAACATTCGAGCGGTTGCGTGGTGCCTTGAAACAAGGCGCGGCGCTTGCCGTGCTCGGCTTTCGCGCCGCTGACCCGACCGGCTATGGCCGGTTGCTGGTCGAGGGCGGCCGCTTGATAGCGATCCGCGAGCAGGCCGAGGCTGATGTGGCCGAGCGCGAAATCACGCTCTGCAACGCCGGCGTCATGGCTTTTGACGGCCGGAAAGCGCTTTCGATGATCGAGAAGATCGGTAATGCCAACAGCAAAAGCGAGTATTATCTGACGGATGCGGTCGCCATCGTTCGGAACATGGGATTGGAGGCTGTCGTGATCGAAACCAGCGAGGATGAAGTGCGCGGGATCAACACCAAGGCGCAACTCGCCGAAGCAGAAAGCGTCATGCAGGCGCGCTTGCGCAAGGCCGCACTAGACGCCGGCGTGACCTTGATCGCACCGGAGACGGTTTACCTCGCCGCCGACACCACCTTCGGCAAGGATGTGACGATCGAGCCTTTCGTCGTCATCGGCCCCGGTGTTTCGATCGCGGACGGCGCCGTCATCCACTCGTTTTCCCATATCGTTCAGACCTCGATCGGCAAGAAAGCGTCGGTCGGGCCTTATGCACGGCTGCGTCCGGGGACGTCGCTTGGCGAAGGCGTGCGAATTGGCAATTTCGTCGAGACCAAAGCCTCGACCATCGAGGCCGGCGCCAAGGTCAACCATCTGAGCTATGTCGGCGACGCTCATGTCGGCGCCAACGCCAATATCGGTGCGGGCACCATCACGTGTAACTATGATGGTTTCAGCAAGCACAAGACCGAGATCGGAGCAGGCGCTTTCATCGGCACCAATTCGTCGCTGGTTGCGCCGGTGAAAATCGGCAAAGGCGCCTATATCGGCTCGGGTTCGGTGATCACCCGCGACGTGCCCGACGACGCCATGGCGGTCGAGCGCGGCCAGCAAACCAATCGCGAGGACGGCGCCAAGCGCTACCGCGAGATCAAGACCCGCGCCAAGACGCCCAAGGCTGATTGAAGGCTGATTGAAGGCTGATTAAGTGCGATCTGTTAAGCTTTCCACTTAACGCTGTCTCAATCGGCAATAATTATTGAGTATCTTGGCCCGGCCGAACTTCGTTAAGGAATGGCCGGGATTTATGGATCGGGGATAACAAACCGCATGTGCGGCATCATCGGCATTCTCGGGCGCGGGCCGGTCGCCGAGCAATTGGTGGACTCGCTCAAGCGCCTCGAATATCGCGGCTATGATTCGGCGGGCATTGCGACGCTGGAAGGCGAGCATCTCGAACGCCGCCGCGCCGAAGGCAAGCTCAGAAATCTCGAAGCGCGGTTGAAACACGCTCCGCTCAAGGGCCATACCGGCATCGGGCATACGCGCTGGGCCACCCACGGCAAGCCGACGGAAAACAATGCCCATCCCCACGCCACCGAAAACGTCGCTGTCGTTCATAACGGCATCATCGAGAATTTCCGGGAGTTGCGTCTAAGCCTCGAAAAGCAAGGCGCGAAGTTTACCAGTGAAACTGACACTGAGGTGGTGGCCCATCTCGTGAACGGCTTCCTCGTCAAGGGCGCTTCCCCGCAGGAAGCGGTCAAGGGGACGTTGCCTCAATTGCGCGGCGCGTTTGCGCTGGCTTTTGTATTTCGCGGCCATGGCGATCTCCTGATCGGCGCGCGCCGCGGCTCGCCGCTGGCGATCGGCTATGGCAACGGCGAGATGTATCTCGGCTCGGATGCGATTGCGCTCGCGCCCTTTACCGACACGATCAGTTATCTGGAAGACGGCGACTGGGCGGTCCTGACACGCGAAACCGGCGTGGTCTATGACGAGCACAACGCCGCTGTTAATCGCGAGGTTCTGAAGTCGGGCGCCTCCTCGTTTTTGGTCGACAAAGCCAATTATCGCCACTTCATGGCCAAGGAAATCCACGAACAGCCGGAAGTCGTCGGTCATACGATGGCGCGCTACATCGATATGGCGAGCGAACAGGTGTCGCTGCCACTCAAGCTGCCGTTCGACTTCAAGGATATCCAGCGCATCTCGATCACCGCCTGCGGCACCGCGAGCTATGCCGGCTATATCGCCAAATACTGGTTCGAGCGGCTCGCGCGCGTTCCGGTCGAACTCGACGTGGCGTCTGAATTCCGTTACCGCGAGCCGCCCGTGAACAAGGGTGATCTGGCGATCTTCATTTCGCAGTCGGGCGAAACCGCCGACACGCTGGCGGCCTTGCGTTACGCCAAGTCGCAAGGCATGCACACGCTCTCCGTTGTCAACGTGCCGACGTCCACCATTGCCCGCGAAAGCGAAACCGTACTGCCGACGCTCGCGGGTCCGGAGATCGGCGTCGCCTCGACCAAGGCCTTTACCTGCCAGTTGATGGTGCTGGCCGCGCTTGCGGTCGCCGCGGGCAAGGCGCGCGGCGCGCTGTCCGATGCCGACGAAGCCAAGCTCGTGCACGGGCTTGTCGAAATTCCGCGGCTGATGGCAGCGGCGTTGGCGACCGAATTGCAGATCGAACGGCTGGCACGCGACATTTCGAAATCAACCGACGTGCTCTATCTCGGCCGCGGCACCAGCTATCCGCTGGCGCTGGAGGGGGCGTTGAAGCTCAAGGAAATCTCCTACATCCATGCGGAAGGCTACGCGGCCGGCGAACTCAAGCACGGGCCGATTGCCTTGATCGACGAGAAGATGCCGGTCGTGGTGATCGCGCCCTACGACCAGGTGTTCGAGAAAACCGTGTCCAACATGCAGGAAGTCGCGGCTCGCGGCGGTCAGATTATTCTCATGACCGACGCCAAGGGCGCGGCGGAAGCGACCATCGACTCGCTGGTCACCATCGTGCTGCCGGATATGGGGGCGATTTTCGCCCCGATGGTTTATGCCATTCCGGTGCAATTATTGGCCTACCACACCGCCGTCGTAATGGGCACCGACGTCGATCAGCCGCGAAATCTCGCCAAATCGGTAACGGTCGAATAAGGACGCGGCAGAACTGGGAAGAGGGGTCTTCAAAAGTCTGTTAGGAAGGCTTAGCTGGCCTGATAGAAGTCCTGCTTCGACCGACCTTTGGAACCCCGATGAACCGCGACGATTTGCCCCCGCCTGTACCGCCGGCCGAAAATCAGCCTGAGGTCCATAGCGGCTTTGTGGCCCGCTTCCGCAATTATTTCCTTACCGGCCTGATCGTCGCGGGCCCGATCGCGATCACTTTCTACCTGACCTGGTGGTTCGTGACCTGGGTCGATGGGCTGGTGCGGCCTTTTGTTCCGATTGCCTACCGGCCGGAGACCTACTTGCCCTTCGGTCTACCCGGCTCAGGACTGATCGTCGCGGTCATTGCGTTGACGCTTCTGGGGTTCCTCACCGCCAACCTGATCGGACGGACGCTGGTCGATCTCGGCGAGCGGCTCTTGGGGCGCATGCCGGTGGTGCGCGCGATCTACCGCAGCCTCAAGCAGGTGTTCGAGACGTTGTTTTCGGGCAAGGGATCGAGCTTTCGCCGTGTCGGCCTGGTCGAGTTTCCTTCGCCAGGCATGTGGTCGATTGTGTTGATCTCACAGGCGCCCAGCGAAGACATTGCAGAAAGCATTCCCGGCCGCGAGGAGCATATCTCCGTATTCCTGCCCTGCGCACCGAACCCGACGACGGGGTTCTTCTTTTACGTGCCCAAAAGCAGGGTCATCGAGGTCGAGATGAGCACGGAAGACGCCGCCACCTTGATCATGTCCTGCGGCGTGGTGCAGCCCGGTTCGGACTCGCAGAAGAAGATGGCTTCACTCGCCGGGATGGCGAACGCGGCGCGGGCCGCGAATGCTTCCACCCTGCTGCCGGAGCCGGCGAAGGTGGATTAAGTGGTATTGTCATTCCGGGATGCGCAAAGCGCAGACCCGGAATCTCGAGATTCTCCGATGTACAATAGTACATCGTAGTTTGATGCTGAAGCATCGCCCCGGAATGACGGGGCTTAAATCACCCCGCACCCATCAAGGGAATGGCTTCGCCGCGTTCGTATAAATAAAGCAGGCAGCGCAACGCCTCGCCGCGCGGCCCGGTCAATTTCGGATTGTCTTTCATAATCCGCAGCGCCTCGTCACGGGCCTGCGTGATGAGCTGGCCGTGAACCTCCGGACGCGCGATGCGGTAGCCGGGCAGGCCGCTTTGCCGCACCCCTAACACGTCGCCTTCGCCACGCAGTTTTAGATCTTCCTCCGCGATGCGAAACCCATCGGTGGTTTCCTTAATCACCTTCAGCCGTGCCTTTGACATTTCACCGAGTGGCTCCCGATAGAGCAGGAGACAGGTCGAGGCTTCCGAGCCGCGTCCAATCCGGCCGCGCAACTGATGCAACTGCGCGAGCCCGAAGCGTTCGGCATTCTCGATCACCATGATGGTGGCCGCGGGCACGTCGACGCCGACCTCGACAACCGTCGTCGCGACCAGCAAACCTATGTCGTGCGCGGCGAACTGCGCCATCACGCGGTCCTTTTCCGCCCCCTTCATCTGACCATGGACGAGACCTACTTTGTCGCCGAAGCGCTTTTGCAGGCTTTCGAAACGCTCAGTCGCGTTGGTGAGATGATCAATGCCCTCAGCTTCTGATTCCTCGACCAATGGACAAATCCAGTAAACCAGCTTGCCCGCGCTCACAGCGCGGCCGACCCCTTCCGTCACCTCTTCAAGACGGCTCATCGGTACCGCGCGGGTGTCGATCGGCTGGCGGCCGGCCGGCTTCTCGCGCAACTCGGAGACGTCCATGTCGCCGAAATACGTCAGCACCAACGTGCGCGGGATGGGAGTAGCACTCAACACCAGCACATCGACGGCTTCGCCCTTGTCGGTGAGCGCGAGGCGCTCGCGCACGCCAAACCGGTGCTGTTCGTCAACCACGGCCAGCGCGAGCGATTTAAAAATCACGTCATCCTGAATGAGCGCGTGGGTGCCGACCAGAAAATCGATTTCGCCCGCCTCCAGACGCGCCAGGATATCCCGCCGCTCCCCGCCTTTTTCGCGGCCAGTGAGGATGGCAACCCTCATACCCGCACGTTCGGCGAGCGGCGTGATGGTCTTGATGTGCTGCCGCGCCAGGATTTCGGTTGGCGCCATCAGCGCGGCCTGTTTGCCGACCTCAGTGACGGCGGCAGCCGCCAATAACGCGACGACGGTCTTGCCGGAGCCGACGTCGCCTTGCAGCAACCGCAGCATGCGTACGGGTTGCCGCAGGTCTTCGGCGATAGCGGCCGCCGCCTCGCGTTGTGAGGACGTCAGTGCGTAGGGCAGCGCATCGATGATTTTGTTGCGCAAATGACCGTCGCCGGCGTGGCGGTCGCCCGCTGGACGACGTAATTGCGAGCGCACCAGCGCCAGCGCCAACTGGCCGGCGAGCAGTTCGTCAAAGGCTAGCCGCGACCAATAGGGACCATCAGGCAGGATATCCGTTAGTTCGAGGGGGATGTGGACACGGTTCAGCGCCTCCTTGATCGGCGGAAAATGGCAGCGTCGGATCACCTCGGGACTGAGCCACTCTGGGAGATCCGGCAGCCTCAAAAGCGCCTGCGCGATCGCCCGCCGCAGCGAGCCGAGCGCCAATCCTTCGGTGAGGGGATAGACGGGATCGATTCCGGATAGTTTGCTAAAACCGGCTTCGTCGATGACGCGATCGGGATGCACGATCTGCGGCACCCCGTCGAACATCTGCAAGGTGCCGGAAACATAGCGCTTGGCACCGACGGGGAGCAGCTTCTCGATATAATCGGCTTTGGCGCGGAAATAGGTCAGAACCACATCGCCGGTGTCGTCGCTGGCGTAGACCAGATAGGGCGCGCGGGCATTGCGGGGTGGCGATGGCCGATGGCGGTCGATCGTCACCTCCAGCGTGACGACCGTCCCGGGCACCGCATCGCGAATTTTCGGCTGGGCGCGCCGATCGATCACGCTCGCAGGCAGATGCAACAGCAAATCTACGAGCCGCGGCGTCTCCTCGCGGCCGAGCAGGTAACGAAACAGCTTGTCCTGCTTCGGGCCGACGCCTGGAAGGCTCGTGACCGGCATAAACAAGGGATTGAGAAGCGCAGGGCGCATTAAAGTCTTTCGTCGCACACAATTTGTCATGCGCGGATTTGATCCGCGCATCCATCTCTCTTCAAAGATGATGGATTGCCGGGTCAAGCCCGGCAATGACAACCTTGTGGGAATTCACGTGACTGACGGGGCTGACAACGGTCATTCGGGTCGCTATATCACCCCCGCCCGGCTCGTCCGGGCATTCGGCGTTGGATGGGATTCGAAAATGACGGGCACGACACGGTCGAGCGGGGGCCTCGATGACCGCCGCAAACGGCTGCTATTTCGCTGTTGGCATCGCGGTACCCGCGAAATGGACCTCATCCTCGGCCGGTTTGCCGACACTACCATCGCCGATCTCACCGACGACGAGCTCACCCAGCTCGAGCATCTGATCGATATCCCCGATCCGGATTTCTACGCAGCCCTCACCGGTAACGCGCCTTTGGATCAGAAATATGCCAGCCCGCTGTTCGACCGTATCAAATCGTTCCGCCCCGGGGATCAGGGCGAATGAAATCGTCAAGCCAGTCGCCCGCGCAATCGCTCCTTCCTGGTCGCGCGCTGACCTTTGCCAATGTCGCCGAAGGCTCCGAGGGGCTCGTTCTCTCGGATCTGGCGCGCGCCGTCGCGGCGCGGCCAAAACCACCGGCCGTCAGTCTCGCGGTCATATGCCGCGACGGGCCGCGGATGCAGCAACTGGCCCGCGCGCTTTCGTTCTTCGCGCCTGATTTGCCGGTACTGCAATTCCCAGCCTGGGATTGCCAACCCTATGACCGGGTGTCGCCGCATGGCGGCATCCTGTCCCAGCGGATGACAACGCTCGCGCAACTGTCTCGGCTTGCCGGCAGCGAGAAGCCGCTGATCGTGCTGACGACCGTCAATGCCATCGTTCAGCGCGTACCGGCGCGCGACGTCGTGGCAGCGCAGGCTTTGTCAGTGGCGCCCGGCCACGTGGTGCCGATGGATTCCATCGTCGCATGGCTGGAGCACAACGGCTACAGCCGCTCTTCCACCGTGCGCGAACCGGGCGAGTACGCTGTTCGCGGCGGCATCCTCGATCTGTTCCCGGCCGGACTCGACCTGCCGGTGCGGTTTGATTTTTTTGGTGACAGCCTGGAATCGATCCGCAGCTTCGACGCTGAGACGCAACGCACGATGCTCGACATGCGCTCGCTCGATCTGGTGCCGATTTCAGAATTTCAACTGACCACGGAGTCCATCCGGCGCTTTCGCATGGGTTATGTTTCCGCGTTCGGTGCACCCGAGCGCGACGATCAGCTTTATGAAGCTGTCAGCGAAGGCCGCCGTCATCCCGGTATGGAACACTGGCTGCCGTTGTTCCAGGAGCGCTTGGATACGCTGTTCGATTACCTCGGCGATGCTCCCGTCGTGATCGAACCGCAAAGCGAGGACGCAGCAACCGAGCGCTTCAAGCAAATCGCCGATTATTACGAGGCCCGGCGCGAGGCGCTCGACCATCCCGGCGGCGGCGCGATTTACAAGCCGTTGCCGCCCGAGCGGCTCTATTTGACCGAGGACGAATGGAACAAGCGGCTTCAATCGGCGGCGATAGCACGCCTTACGCCATTTGCCGTGCCCGAAGGAAGCGCCGATATGGTCGATGCCGGCGCGCGGCAGGGGCGTAGCTTCGCGCCGGAGCGCAACGACAGCGCCGTCAACGTGTTCGAAGCGTTGGTCGGCCACGTTCAGGCGCTGCAGTCGGCGCGCAAGAAAGTGGTGATCGCACTATGGAGCGAAGGCTCGCGTGACCGCATGGAAAGTATGCTGCGCGACCACAAGCTCTTGAACCTGACCAGCGTCAATGCCTGGCGCACGGTACAGGCGACCCCGCGCAATGAGACCATGCTGGCGGTGGTCGGCATGGAGACCGGGTTTGAGACCGACCAGGTCGCCGTCATCACCGAACAGGACATTCTCGGCGACCGCCTGGTGCGGCCGCGCAAGGCCAGCCGCAAGCTCGACAACTTCATCTCCGAGGTGACGAGCCTTGCCGCCGGCGATCTTGTCGTTCACGTCGAGCATGGCATCGGGCGCTTTGTCGGATTGCAGACGCTTGAAGTCGCCGGCGCACCCCATGATTGCCTTGAACTGCGCTATGCGGCTGAAACAAAGCTGTTTCTCCCGGTGGAGAATATCGAACTGCTGTCGCGTTACGGCTCCGAGGGCACCAATGTCGAACTGGATCGATTGGGAGGTAGCGGCTGGCAGGCCCGTAAAGCCAAGCTCAAGAGCCGCATCCGTGAGATCGCGGGTGAACTGATCAAGATCGCCGCCGAACGGCATCTGCACGAGGCGCCGAAACTTCCTGTTCAACCCCATGTCTACGACGAATTCTGCGCGCGGTTCCCCTATGAGGAAACCGAAGACCAGTTGACGGCCATCAATGCGACCTTAAAGGACCTCGAGATCGGACGTCCGATGGACCGGCTGATCTGCGGCGATGTCGGTTTCGGCAAAACCGAAGTCGCCCTGCGCGCGGCTTTTGCAACCGCCCTCGACGGCAAGCAGGTCGCCGTCGTCGTGCCGACCACGCTATTGGCACGCCAACATGCGAAAACGTTCACCGAACGGTTCCGTGGCTTTCCGGTGAACGTGGCGCAGGCCTCGCGCCTGATCGCGCCGAAGGAACTCACAAAGGTCAAGAAGGGGCTGACAGACGGCTCGATCGACATCGTGGTCGGCACCCATGCGCTGCTCGGCAAATCGATCAAGTTCCGCGACCTCGGGCTGCTCATCGTTGATGAGGAGCAGCATTTCGGCGTCAGCCACAAGGAGCGGCTGAAGCAACTGCGCGCTGAAGTGCACGTGCTGACGCTCAGCGCCACGCCGATCCCGCGCACGCTGCAACTGGCGCTGACGGGTGTGCGCGAATTGTCCATCATTGCCTCGCCGCCGGTCGATCGTCTCGCAGTGCGGACTTTCGTCGCACCGCATGATCCCCTGATGATCCGCGAGGCGCTGCTGCGCGAGCGTTACCGGGGCGGACAGGCGTTCTATGTAGTGCCACGGATCGAAGACCTCGCGGGCGTCAAGGACTTCCTCGAGAAGAACGTGCCGGAGATGAAAGTCGCGGTCGCGCACGGCCAGATGCCGCCGACCACCATCGAGGACATCATGTCGGCGTTCTACGACGGCAAATACGATATTCTGCTATCGACCACGATCGTCGAGTCCGGCCTCGATATTCCGAACGCCAACACCTTGATCGTGCACCGTGCCGACATGTTTGGTCTGGCGCAGCTTTATCAATTGCGTGGACGGGTCGGGCGATCGAAACTGCGCGCCTATGCACTGTTTACGCTGCCGGCCCAGCAGAAGATTACGGCGCAGGCCGAGCGGCGACTGAAGGTGCTGCAATCGCTGGAGACGTTGGGTGCGGGCTTCCAACTCGCCTCCCACGATCTCGACATCAGAGGCGCCGGCAATCTGCTCGGCGAGGAACAATCCGGCCACATCAAGGAGGTCGGCTTCGAGCTTTACCAGTCGATGCTGGAAGAGGCGATCATCAACCTCAAGGCCGGCGTGGTCGAGCCCACGGCCGATCGCTGGTCGCCGCAGATCACCATCGGCATGCCCGTGCTGATCCCGGAAGATTACGTGGCGGATCTCTCGGTGCGGCTCTCGCTATATCGACGGCTCGCCGATCTTGAGACCGACGAGGAGATCGACAATTTCGCCGCCGAGCTGCGCGACCGTTTCGGCGTACTGCCGGACGAAGTCCGCTATCTCTTCAAGGTCGCCGCGATCAAGAACTACTGCCGCAGGGCCAATGTCGAGAAGGTCGATGCCGGACCGAAGGGTGCGGTGATTACGTTCCGCGACAACAAGTTCGCGCAGCCGGATCGGCTGGTGTTTTTCATTCGCCAACACGGCCAGGCCGCGCGCGTGCGGCCGGACATGAAGGTGGTGTTTTTCCAGGAATGGAAGACGGCGGAAGAGCGCTTGTTGGGCACGACTGAAATCCTGCGCCAGCTCGCCAATCTCGCCGAGGACAGGAAAGCTGCATAAGCGTCGCCGCCGGCAGGGTTGCCGGCGGCGACCTCCATTCAATCGTCAAACACCGAGTTTACTTCGGATACTTGAATTCGGGAGCAGACTTCAGCGCGTCCTTGGACGTGTTCATCGACGCCAGCCATTTGTCGTTCTTGCTATCGTAATGGACGTTGACGGAGGCGGGCGACACCGCAACATAACGTTCGCCCAAGCCGAGGAAACCACCGACCGAGAGGATCAGCGCGTCAACTTCATGATTCTTGATCGCAAGGTCCGTGATCTCGCCGACCGTTTCGTCCTTTTGGTTCGTGACGCTCAGACCCTTCAGTTTGGAACTGAACATCTCGTCTTTCGAGACTGTCGAGAACTTGGCCTCCGCCGACGCATTGCCTGTCGTTTTGTTGTCCTGGGCAAGCACCGGGCTCGCCAGAATTGCGAGCGAAGCGGCCATGAGTGCAATCTTCTTCATCGTATGATCCTCCATTGTATAACTGACGATCGACAATGCGAGGCAAGAACAAACGTTCCGCGATATTGATCCGGAACTTTTACGACGCGGCGCGATGGCCCTCGTCATCCAGCCGCGCGAGTAGTGATTGCGCGGTGTCTTGCGGCAGAAGCGTGGCGACCGATACAGCGGGCTCGTTCCGCCGCGCGCCCTTGACGTCGTGAGCGGTATGCTTGATCACGCTAGAGAGACGCCGCGCGATGAAGTGGGCCGTACGCAGGTCGGTCTCGGCGAACACGACGAGCGCCGATCCATCGTCGTGGAGCGTGCCGAAATCCATCTGCCGCATCAGCCGGCTGAGAAGCCGGGCGCCGTCCAATCGCGCGCGGGAATTGGCGGGATCAAAACTGAACCGCGCCACCGACAAACCGCCACCATTCGCAAGCGTCTCGTGGATCGCGGTGACGAAGTCGCGGTCGAAGGCCTCAACGGTCAACAATCCCGTCCGGGAATCGAGCAAGCCGCCGGCATCGATCGACCGCAGCGTACGGCTTAGATGGGCTTCAAAGGCGTGCTGGCGGATCAGGGGCAGGGCATTCGCCGCGACATAAGCGGGATCGCCAGACATGACCTCAAGGTTCGGCAAGTCATAAGCGGGCACGAGGCCCGCAAGCGCCGCCATCACGGGCAGATTGCGAAAGCGCGCATCCTCGCTGAGGACGGTAAGGAAGGCCTCGACCACGCGGTCGGTAAAACCTTCGCAGAGCACGATCCCGTCGATGTCGCGCGTGTTGAGATGTTTGGCCGCCGCTTCGATGCTGAGAGCCCCCACGACGCCCATGCGCTCACCGAGCGCAATGGAAAGAGCGGGGTAAGCGCCGGCGCGTCCGACCAGAAGCATCGTTGCATCGCGCACTGGATCAAATTCGGCGATGGCCGTCTTTGCGGGTTGATCGTTCAAGCGGCGCAGAACCGTGGTGTGGAGCGTTCGAACCCGGAGCGCCGCGCGCAGGCGCGGAAGCAAACGGTCCCATTTGGCGTTGGTCGGCGAAAACGGGATGGCGTTTTCGGGCAGGGTCGATTTCGGATTGATCGCGACGAGCGGAAGATAGGGCTGAATACAATCGATTTGGCCGGCGAGCCGCCTGAGTTTGGCGCCGTCACCTTCCGGCTCCTCTGCAACAACGACAACGGGATGTAATCGCGCGATTGCTCCCGACGCCTGGGCCCAGTTCGTTTCAACGACCGGAAACATCGCGTCGCCAAGCGCCGCCGCAACAAGGGCCGGCGGCTTGTCGTCAGACACGACGAGGATAAGGCCTTGCTGCTGGGACATCGAAAAACCCGGATCACACACGCTTCAGTGAGAGCCGTGATCCTAGTTTGGCGGTCTTAATGCCATGTCAACAAAGCGATTATACCCGGCCTCAACCGGGGATCGTGCGATCCCGAAAAGCTTCCGCCATCAGCGGGTTAAGCCCAAGCTCGTTCAACGCCTCGCGGCCGCGCGCATTGTCCTGGGCGCGCCCGGCCAGGCGGTATCCGCAGAGGCGATCAGGCAATGCCGTCAACAGCGCGCCCTGTCCCAGCCGCTTCGCCCATTCCTGAAGGTCCTGCGACAGGAACCGGTAGCCGCCCACGGCGACAATGCCGGACGGCGGCGATGTGATGCAGATCGCACCTGAGGAACGGTCGAGCCGGGCTGCGTAGCCGGTATCGGCATAGTCGGGAGGCGGGGATGCGATCAATGAATTGGGCGGAGGCGGAGGCGGCGCATAAGCAGCCACCGTTACCATCGGCCCGCGCAAGGCAAGTGTGCCCTTGGGCGTCAGCACAGTTTCTCCCGCGGTTGAGGTGGCGGGAACGTCGCGCGGCGCGCCATGCGGTCCCGGCATGATCGGGACCGGCGTGCCTTCGGCGGTTCGGCGTGCGCCAAACAGGCCCACTTCACCGAACAAATAGATGTCGGTGAATCTCGCTTGTTCGGCGGTCCATTGCGCGCTGGAAGCGACCTGTTCCGGCATGCGCCATAAACCGATCACCTGACGCATTGTCGGCAAGCGCGAGGGTAAGTCGGCATCGGTAAGCCGCAACGCCATCGCGGCCGGCGCCACCAGGGTGTCACAGCCACAATCGTTGATTTGCTGCTCCAGCACCTCCCCGTCAAAGGGGTGATGCAAGGCGAGCGTCCCGCCCGACAACAGCCAGAGCAGAAGCGATGACACCAGCCCCGCGAAGGAGGAGGGCGCAAATGCCGACATCAGCCGCGCACCTTGGGGAACACGGCTTTCGAGAAAAATGGCAAGCCCGCCCGCGATCAAATTGAGATGGGTTCGCGGCACCGCGCGAAGTCCATCGGCCGTGACATCGAAGGAGATCAGCGCCGCCTTGCGCCCATCCTGCACTACAGTACGTTCGCTCGACGATCCCGTTTTCAAGGCCAGGTCGAGCGAAGCCATTCCTTCCGGCAGATCCTCGCCAAAGCCGCAGACGTGACGAATAGAAAACGCCTCCGCCGCCGCGTTCATGGCGAGATCGGCATGGCTGACGCCGTCGATCTTTGCCGTTGTCACGATCGCTCTGGCGCCGGTGCGATTGAGCGCTGCGGTCAATTCCGCCTGTCGCCAGAGCTGTGGCAACAGGGCGACGATCAGTCCCGCGCGATGGGCCGCCAGCACCGTGAGCATGAACTCGACAGTATTGGGTAGTTGCACGCCAATCACGGAATTGATGGGCAGGCCGGTTTCGACGAAATGAGCAGCCAGGGCCGAAATTGCCCGGTCGGCCTGGGCAAATGTCATTCGCCGCGGCGCCTGTCCGGTGATGCGGGCTTTGTTGATCGGATCAATCAACGCGGGCGCATCAGGCTGACGCGCCAAAATCCTCTGAAACAAACCGTCGAGCGTCGGCGATATGTTGGTCTGGATCACGGAGTTTGGCTCGGGTGCGAATTGGTCTGTCGAGATTACTTCGGTTGCTGCGGCCGGTACCACCAAGTTTCGGGAAGGTAACCCGTCAAAGCTGTGGTTTCCGGTCGTTCTATCCGATTCCACCGCGCGATCCATTGCTCCCGGATGTTAAAAACCGGGATGGCGTAAAATCCCGACATCAGGACGCGATCGAGCGAACGTACCGCGGAGACGAAAACGCTGCGATCCCGCGCCGCGAGCATGTTGTCGATCATGGCGTCGATGGCCGGGTCCTTGGCGCCCATATAGTTGCGCGTTCCCCGGCTGCCGGCCGCCCCGCTGCCCCAGTAAAAAAACTGTTCGTTGCCGGGCGACAGCGACTGGTCCCAGCGGTTCAGGATCATATCGAAATCAAAGTCCAGACGGCGTTGATCGAACTGCACGGTGTCCACAACGCGAACCTTTACCTCGATGCCTGCGCGCTTCACGTCGCGGGAAAAGGCCAGCGCGATGCGTTCCTGATCACGGCTGGTCACAAGGATTTCGAAGGTGAAGGGCGTCTTGCTGTCTCGTTGCCGTAGCACCGTGCCGTCGAGATCGTAACCGGCCTGAGACAACAAATTCAGCGCCTCCCGCAAGTTCGTACGGTCGCGGCCCGAGCCGTCGGTCATCGGCAAGCGGTAGCTGCCGTCAAGGATGTCGGGGGGAATGTGTGACACAAATGGCTTCAGGAATTCCAGTTCACGCTCGTCGGCGGCGCGGCCATAGGCCGAAAGCTCGGAACCGGCGAAGAAACCAGCCGAGCGGCCATACAACCCGAAGAAATAGTTGCGATTGACCCATTCGAAGTCGAACAGAAGCGTCAGCGCCTGACGGACGCGAATGTCCGAGAAAACTGGAAGCCGCGTGTTGAAGACCAGAACCTCGGAAGGTTGTGGCATGCCGGTCGTGATGATGTCGCGAATCACCTCGCCCTTCTGCACGGCCGGAAAGTCGTATCCGTCGTGCCAGCGCAGCGGTTCGGTCTCGACCCTGAAATCGTAGAGGCCCCGTTTGAACGCCTCGAAGTAGCCGTTGGCCTCGCGATAAAAATCAAACCTGATCTCGTCGAAATTCCATAGCCCGCGGTTGTTCGGCAGATCGCGTCCCCAATAATCGGGGTTGCGTGTCAGCGTGACGCTCACACCCGGATTAACGCTGGAGACCCGGTAGGGCCCGGAGCCAATCGGCGCCGTCAGCGAGGTCTCCTCGAAGGTTGCGGCGTCGACGGCATGGCGGGGCAGGATCGGCATCAGGCCCAGGATCAGAGGCAGTTCGCGATCCGCCGCCCCCCCGAAATCGAACCGCACGGTGAGCGGGTCGAGCGCCTCGGCTTTTGCGACCTTCGAATAATACTGGCGATAGTTTGGACGTCCCTCGTCGCGCAGCAAAGCCCACGAGAACAGCACGTCATCCGATGTGACCGGCTGGCGATCGGAAAAATGGGCCCGAGGATCGAGGCGGAAGGTGACGTAGCTTCTGGCCTCGTCCGTCTCGACACTGCGAGCAAGCAGCCCATACAGCGTGAAGGCCTCATCATTGCCCCGTGCCATCAGGCTTTCGATCACAAAACCCCTGACTTGCTGGACCGGCAATCCCCGCACGATGAGGGGGTTAAGACTGTCGAAGGTACCGAGAATACCCTGGACCAGCCGTCCGCCTTTTGGCGCATCCAGGTTGGCATAAGGCATATGGGTGAAATCAGCTGATAGCGCCGGCGCGCCATGCATGGCAATCGCATAGCTTTCGATGGCGAGGACGCTGTCACAGCCGGTTAACACCGGAAGGAAGATGGCGACGAGGCCATACAGCGCGGCCGCAACACACCTGCGCGCCTGAACCCAGCATTGAGCGGATCGATTTGATTCAGTCTGGCTCACAACCAACCTGTACCACGAGCTGCCCGCCCCTCACGGTGACGTGTCGTAACATGATCCGTCGGCATTGATCTTTTCGCACGCGCCTGTATGAAGACGTCCAATTGACAATGAGGCAGGGGCTTGTCACGCATCCGCCTCAATTGGCAAGGAGACAGCCGCCAAAATGGCCGGGTTTCGACGCCACCAGCGGTTTCGGCGCTTCTGTTCAGAAAGGGTTTTCCGCAATGAATTTCCGTATGTTGGCCGCGCCAGTCTGGCCGCGTAAGCGCGTTTTCGCCATGATGGCGGTCACAGCGCTAGGGGCCACGTTCCTTGCGTCCGAAGTCTCGGCCCAGACGCCGGCGCCTGCTGCGCCGGCCCCTGCGGCTCCGGCCAAGAAGACTGCGGCGCCCAAGGCTGCTCCCAAGGGCGCCCCCGCAGCACCCGCCGCGCCGGCAGCCCAAGCCGCTCCGCCTGCGGCGGCGCCGGCAGCGCAAGCCGCTCCTCCGCCCGCCGACCAGCAGATTCAGCTGATTTACGCGCCCTGGACAAAATTCTGTCTCAAGGGGCAGGACGCCGGCGCCAAGCAGGTTTGCTTCACCGGCAAGGATGGCCGGATCGAGTCCGGTCAGCCGGTGATCGCAGCCGTCGTGATCGAGCCCGAAGGCGAGCCGAAAAAGGTTCTCCGTGTGACCCTGCCGCTCGGCATGTTGCTTGTTCATGGTACCCGCATCATCGTCGACAATAATCCACCGGCTCAAAGCCCCTTTGTGATCTGCTTCCAGAACGGCTGCATGTCCGACTACGACGTGACGCCGGAATTGCTCGCCAGCATGAAGAAGGGGCAGAACCTCGTCGTCCAGGCGATCGCATCCAACAACCAGCCCGTGACGCTGCCGCTGCCGCTTGCCGATTTCGCCAAGGCGTTTGACGGCCCCGCGACCGATCCGAAGGAATTCGAGAAAAACCAGCAGAAACTGCAAGAAGAGTTGCAGAAGCGCGCTGAAGATGCCCGCAAGAAGCTTGAGGCAACCGGTCAGGCCCCGGGTGGCGCTCCCAATCCGGCTGCCAAATAGCGTTTTTCGTGACACCGACAAAAAAGGCGCTCGATCCGAGCGCCTTTTTCATTTGTGCATTTATTTTTGTGTCTTTGGGAGCGGCGCGCCGCTAATTGAGCGACGGATTGCGCGGCCGATATCCGCCTGACTTGTCCTTCACGAAGATCTCAGCGACTTGCGAGTGACGTATCGGCTGGCCTGAATTGTCGGGCAGAAGATTCTGTTCCGAAACATAGGCCACGTATTCGGATTCAGAGTTTTCGGCGAGCAGGTGATAGAACGGCTGATCCTTGTGCGGTCGGACCTCTTCAGGGATCGACAGCCACCATTCTTCGGTATTGTTGAATTCCGGATCGATATCGAAAATCACGCCGCGGAAGGAAAAAATCCGGTGGCGGACGATCTGCCCAATCTGGAACTTGGCGGTGCGCGTTTTAATCATAGCTCGTCGAATAGACCATGATTGAGGCCGATGCTAGTGGTCTGATTTCAACATTCCCTTCCCGAGCAATGAATTAACGTTAGCGGCCAATCCGTCCCAAACGCCAAATCGGGGCCAACAATGACAAAAAAGACCCCGTCCAGATGGCTAATGTTCTCAATCTTGCGCTTCCTTATTTCAGCCTGATCTTCATTGGCTTTGCCTGCGGGAAGCTCCGGCCATTACCCGAACAGGGGCTGGCATGGATGAATTTCTTCCTGCTCTACGTTTCGCTGCCGGCTTTGCTGTTCGGCATCACTGCAAAAACTCCATTTGAGGAACTGAACAACCCACCATTTCTGATCGCCACCACCTGTGGGACGGCGCTTGCCTTTTTTCTCGCCTTGGCCACGGGGCGGCTGGTGGGAAGGCTATCATTCCGCGATGCGGTACTGGCCGGGCTTTCCGGCGGCTACGGCAATATCGGCTACATGGGCCCGGGGCTCGCACTGGCGGTACTGGGCGCAAAGGCTTCTGCACCGACGGCGCTCATCTTCTGCTGCGACAGCATCTTCCTGTTTTCAATCGTCCCGTTGCTGATCGCCTTGACGGATCACAGCGATCACCATTGGCTCCACGCGTTGGGCCTGCTGGCAAAGCAGATCGTTCTCAATCCGCTGATCATGTCAGCCTGCGCCGGCGCGCTCGCAGCTGCCTTTCATTTTCATCCGCCGGTGGCAATCGACAACACGCTTTTGTTTTTGCAAAACGCCGCCGCGCCGATGGCCCTGTTTGTGCTGGGGGTGACGGTCGCGTTGCGTCCATTCGGCCGCGTGCCCTGGGAAGTGCCGGCGGTCGTCGCGGTAAAGCTTCTGATCCATCCGTTGATCGTGTTCGCCTTGATGCTGTTGCTAGGCCCGTTTCCAAATTCCTGGGCCGCCACCGCCGTGCTGATGGCCTCGCTACCGCCGGCACTGAACGTCTTCGTGATCGCACGTCAGAACGACGCCTGGATCGAGCCGGCTTCAGTCGCGGTCATGATCGGCACCTTCGCCTCGGTCGTGACGTTGACGGCTGCGATGTGGCTTATTCAGACCGGGCGTCTCGCGTTGCCGTGACCGCTTTAACGGAAGGCAATGGACGCCATGATGGCGATAATCCCTCGCGCATCGCGAGGCGACGCAGCGGCCCGAAAGAGCCGATCAGATGCAGACCAGCGGCACGAAGCGACTGGGCCGGCAGAAACGCGCTTAACAGTGAGCGGTTGGCGACATCGATGGCGAAGGTGCAACTCATGACGTCGGCGCGCCGCGCGGATGCATAGCGGTCAAGCACCGAAGAACAGCCGGGATCTTCGCCCAAGGTGAAAGCCGTTCGCACGGCCTCGGCGATATCGGCGGCGTCGCGCAGCCCCATATTGAGACCTTGCGCGCCTATCGGCGGCAGCACATGGGCGGCCTCGCCGACGAGTGCGATACGCGCGCTTGCGAACTTGGCGGGCCGTTCGATCGCAAGCCGGAACAGGTTTCGTCCAGGTTCGACCTGCATCCTGCCCAGGATCGAATGCGAGCGCACTTCGGCGGCGTGCGACAATTCTTCGTCACCCAGCGCCATCAATCGTTCGGCTTCCTTCGGTTCCGACACCCAGACCACGCTGGAGCGGTTGCCGGGCAGGGGCACGAAGACGCAAGGCCCGTGAGGCGTGTGAAATTCGGTCGAGATATTTTGATGAGGGCGGGAATGGCTGACATTGAACGTCAGCGCCGCTTGATGGAGTTCTCTCCGCAGCACAGTAATGGCGGCGGCTTCCCGGCAGAGTGAGTGTCGTCCATCGGCCCCCACGACAAGCCGCGCCGATAGCGATCCCCCGCTTGCGAGCTTAATCGCAACGACATCTTCTCCGGCATTGATTGCGGCAGCTTCATCGTCAAACCGTGTCAGGTTCGCAAGCGTCGCGGCGCGTTCTTCGAGCGCCGAAACCAGAACGCGATTCTCGATATTATAGCCAAATACGTCGAGACCGATCTCGTCGCACGAAAACCTGACCTCCGGCGCCCGGATCAAGCGGCCGGTGTCGTCGACCAGACGCATGATGCGGAGCTCGGCAGCCTTGTCCTGACAGTGCGGCCAGACCTCTAAAGCCCGCAGGAAATCGATCGATCCGCCAAGCAGCGCTGTCGTCCGGTTATCGGCATAAAGCGATCGCCGGGCGACCAGTGCGGTGTTTGCGCCTGACTGCGCGATAGCAATCGCCGCAGCCAGTCCAGCCGGACCGCCGCCGACCACAGCAACATCAGAAGTCGAGGAATGATCGTTCATATGAAGACATTTGACCTTCCCTGCGGCATTTTCAAGCCCGCTCCCGAGATGTGCAAAGGAAGAGATTCCTGATAGCAGTGGCTGACAACCATGTCGCAAATCAGCGCATCATCCCAGATGGATCAACCGACCGAAACGCCGGGCCCGAAAACCTCGCCCCTGATCAAGGCCTCGCCTATGATGCGGGCTGCGGCATTTTCGGTGCATGTTTTCACGGCGCTGGGCGCCGGTGTCGCGCTTCTTGCGATGATGGAAGCTGTTCGTGAGCACTGGACGGCGATGTTCTGGTGGCTGGGCGCAGCTCTCGTGATCGACGGCGTGGATGGTCCGCTGGCACGGCGGCTGGACGTTGTGCGTCTCCAGCCTAACTGGTCAGGCGAGGTGCTCGATCTCGTGGTCGATTTCGTGACCTACGTTTTTGTGCCCGCTTATGCCATCACCGCCAGCGGTATGCTGTGGCCGCTGGCAGCGCCCGCGCTTGGCGTGGGTATCGCGGTCACAGGTGCGCTTTATTTTGCCGATCGCCGCATGAAATCGGATGACAATCATTTCCGCGGCTTTCCCGGGCTGTGGAACATGGCGGCGTTCTACCTATTCCTGCTGCATTGGCCGCCGGCCGCTTCGAGTTGTTTGGTGGCTGTCCTGATTGCTCTCACCTTCATGCCATTTCACGTTGTTCATCCCGTCCGCGTAGCCCGCCTGCGTTGGCTGACCTTGTGCCTGATCGGCGCCGGAGCTGTCTTGGCTGTGGTCGCGCTGATCGACGATTTTGAGCCCGGCTTCGCCGTGACGACGGCACTCTGCGCGATCGGTCTTTATGTAGTCGGTAGCGATAGCGCTATCCGGTTTGTGCGGTCGCTCAATACATGATCGCCCTTCTGACCAGCCCGGAAGCCTGGGCGGCTTTCCTGACCCTAACGGTGCTCGAGATTGTCCTCGGCATTGACAACGTGATCTTTCTTTCCGTGGTCGTATCCGGCATCCCGCCGGAGCAAGCCAGACGTGCACGCCAGATCGGCCTCGCACTGGCGCTGGTGTTTCGTATTCTGTTGCTCAGCCTTCTCGTATGGCTGATCGGGCTGACCCGCGCCGTCATCTCGGTTCATGATTTCACGTTCTCCTGGCGAGATATCATCCTGATCGCCGGTGGGCTGTTCCTGATCGCGAAAGCGACCCACGAAATCCATCGTGAGGTCGAAGCGCATCACGATGCGCCAACGTCTACTTCCAGCAAAGCAGCCTTTTTGAGGGTGATATTCGAGATCACCATCATCGATATCGTGTTTTCACTGGACTCGATCATCACTGCCATCGGCATGGCGCAAGACCTCACGATCATGATCTCGGCCGTCGTCATCGCTTGCCTGATCATGTATGTTGCGTCGGGCCCGGTGGCGCGATTTGTCGCGGAGCATCCGACTACCAAAATGCTGGCCTTGGCGTTTCTGGTGCTGATCGGCGTCGCCCTGGTCGCCGATGGTTTTAAATTCCATATTCCGCGCGGCTATATCTACTTTGCGATTGTGTTCTCGGCGGCGGTGGAATTGTTCAACGTGCTGGCCTCGCACAATCGCCGCAAAGGTTAATGCGGGACAGACCGAGGCGTGCCGAGTTGACAACGCGGCCTCGATGTCATTCGCTCACGGCTGCAAGATTTGAAGGGAGAGGACGATGACCAAAGCTGTGCGGGTGCACAAGGTTGGCGGTCCGGAGGTCCTCGTCTACGAGGATACCGAACTGGCCGCGCCCGGCCCCGGCGAGGTCCGCATCCGCCAGCACGCGGTCGGACTGAATTTCATCGACACCTATTATCGCACCGGCCTCTACAAGGCACCCGGCCTGCCGTTCATCGTCGGTAACGAGGCCGCAGGCGAAGTGTTGGCGGTCGGCCCCGGTGTGACGAATTTCCATCCCGGCGATCGCGTCGCCTATTATGTGAATCTCGGCGCCTATGCCGGCGAACGCAACATTCCCTGGGAACGACTGGTCAAGCTACCCGATCACATCACCTACGAGCAGGGTGCGGTGCTGATGCTGAAGGGGCTGACGGTCTGGTACCTTCTACACAAGACCTTCAAGGTCGAACCGCATCACCGCGTGCTGATTCATGCAGCCGCCGGCGGTATTGGCCTGCTTGCCTGCCAATGGGCGAGGGCGCTCGGTGCCCACGTGATCGGTACTGTCGGCTCCAAGGCTAAAGCGGATCTCGCGCTCGCCAATGGCTGCGATCACGTCATTCTTTATAACGAGGAGGATTTCGTCGCACGCGTCAAACAGATCAGCCGCAACGAGCTTTGTGACGTGGTCTACGACGGCGTCGGCAAAACGACCTTTCCGGGTTCGCTGTCGTGCCTCAAGCCGCGCGGCCTGTTCGTGAGTTTCGGCAGCGCATCGGGACCGGTGCCGCCATTTGCGATTGCCGAACTCAACAATCACGGCTCGCTGTTTGCGACCCGGCCGAAGCTCAACGACTATATCGGCAAGCGCTCTGAATTGCTCGAAGGCGCCGACACGCTGTTTGCCGCCGTGATCAACGGCAAACTGCACGTGCCGATCAACCACGCCTACGCGCTGAAGGATGCGGCGAGAGCCCATACCGACCTGGAGAGCCGGGCGACGACGGGCGCCTCGATCCTCAAGCCGTAAAAGATACTAGGCCACCCTTCTTGCGATCCCAGCCTTCGTCAGAATCGCATCAAGGCAGTCGATCATCAGATCAATCTCCTGACGCGTGACGTTGAGTGCCGGCATGAAGCGCAACGCGTCGGGACGCGGTGCATTCAAAAGCAAACCATCGTCGAGCGCCGTCGCCACGATCGTTGGTGCGATCGGAACGCGCAGATCGAACGCCAGCAGCAATCCTCGGCCTCGAACCGCACCAAGACCATGACGGGCCGAGAGCCGCTGCAGTTCGCTCTCCAGATAAAGCCCGTTCTCCGCCACCGACTTAAGAAACTCAGGTGCGGCGACCTGTTCAAGCACCGCGAGGCCCGCCGCGCACATCAGCGCGTTGCCGTTGAACGTGCCGCCCTGGTCGCCGTGCTCGAAACAGGACACAGCCTCCGTGGCGAGCAAGGCAGCGAGCGGCACGCCGCCGCCGATGCCCTTGCCGAGCGTCATGATGTCGGGCGTAATGCCCGTATGCTCGTAGTGGAAGAGTTTTCCGGTACGGCCCATGCCGGTCTGGATTTCATCAAAAATCAGCAACAGACCATGCGTCGAGGTTAGCGACCGCAAATCGCGCAGGAACTGGTCGCTCGCCGGCCACACACCGGCCTCGCCCTGGATCGGCTCCAGCATCACGGCTGCGGTATTGTCGTTGATGAGCGCCCTCACAGAATCCAGATCATTGAGTTGCGCCTTGCGAAATCCGGAAACCTTGGGTTCGAACAACGGTTCAAACGCTTTCTTTCCCGACGCCGACATGGTCGCGAGCGTACGGCCGTGAAAGCCTCCTTCGAAAGTGATGATCTCATACGCCCCGTTTTTGCGCAGAACACCGTATTTGCGCGCAAGCTTGATCGCGCCCTCGTTGGCTTCCGCGCCGGAATTGGCGAAGAACACCCGATCAAAGCAACTACGATCAGTGAGCGCCTTCGCAAGCTTCAGGCTGGCGTCGTTATGATAGGCCGGGCTCGGCGTGATGAGCTGCCGTGCCTGCGCTGAAAGCGCCTCTGCGATCACGGGCGGAGAGTGACCGAGGCAATTCACGGCCCAGCCCTGGATGAAATCGAGATAGCGTTTCCCCGTGTCATCCCAGAGATATGAGCCTTCACCGCGCACGAAGACGACCGGCGGGCGGGCTGTGATTTCCATCAGCGCGTCGAACGAATGCGTCGCGTGGGTCATATCAAACTCTCCTGGCGGTTTGCGGGTGAAAAGGGGGACAAAAGCAAGAAGGCCGCAACTTCTGGGGTTGCGGCCTTCTCGAAAACGTTGCTGATTTAGGTGTTCAGCTCAGTCGTCGGACATGGCGCGCGCCATCCTCGTCACGGCGGTGACGACGGCAGGCGGCGCAAGCGATAGTCCGGTTGAAATTCATGGAGTGCGCTCTTACAGCGCACAGGCGGGCGGTGTCAAGCATCTCTCTTTGAGAGATCATCCTGCCTCTCGGTCGCAAGCGACTTTCCAGAACTCTGCCAGCCCATGCCCTGGATATTCAAACCGAACGGTCCGGATACGCCATATATCGCCGAAAAACAGTCGGCGATCGTTCGCGTTTTCAGACTCATTCGCCATGGCGCTGGGCTTCAAGCGCATCGATGCACACGAGCATGCACAGCAGAAGTTGCGCATTGCTGAGCACCTAGCCAAGCACCTGCCTCCTTCTCTGCCCTTGCCCGCAACCGCGCCCCGTCGGCCGTCCCAAAGAAGCACCGCACTGCAGACGAGGCGGTGGGCGCAGCAGCAGCAGCAGCAGAGCCTCCCAGCAAACGAGCGAGGGGCACCTACACACACTGGTTCGCATCTCCGTACATCAACGACATTCTCGCCGCCTATGCACGCGTCGGACGCAGCGCCAGGCGCACCATCGCTGTGCTGCAGGCCGGCGCGCCTGACGACCGCTACTCTCATCTCTCGGCCTCCACTCTTCGCAGCTGGTTCGGTGCTGACAAGCAGTTGCTGCCGCGCTTCCAGGAGCAGCTGGATGCAGGGATCGCAGCGCACGGTGGACGTGGCCCAACTCGCGCGCTCGATGCAGCACCACTGGCGGATGCAGAGATCAGGCGCGTGCTGCTTCTGATGCGCGAGGGAGGCACACCAGTGAACGCTCGCGTGATCCGATGGGTGATGCGTGCCGTCATGCAGCAGATGGCACCGGCGCTTCTCGACTCCCTCACTCTGTCGCAGACATTCATCTCACGATGGGCGCGCGAGCAGCTGCAGTGGCGCTGGCGATCCCGCACCACAGCTGCTTCGAAGCTGCCGCTCGACTGGGAGGTGCAAGGAGTGCAAATGGCCATGCGCATTGCAGCCAACATGGAGATGCACAGGGTCAGGGTCACGCACAGAAGCCTGCAGCAGCATAGCCAACTGTCATACCGCTTTCGACTGACCCGCAATGTTGACTTCCTGCTTGGCTCGTAGGTCCATCCATCGTTGATCATTAACATGGACCAGACAGGTGTGCATCTAGTGCCCTCGGCCCGGTGGACCTACGAGAAAGTCAACAGCGACAGCGTGGCAGTCATCGGCGCGGAGGACAAGCGCCAGATCACTGCGTGCATTGCCAGCTCTCTCGATGGCGAGTTGCTGCCGATGCAGCTCATCTTCGAGGGCAAGACGGATCGCTCGCTCCCTGCTGCTACTGCTGCGGCCATTGCCGCGCGCGTTGACTGCACTCACAGCGACAACCATTGGAGCAGCCAGCAGACAATGCAGCGCTACATCGCCCAGGTCATCTTGCCGCACGCCGAGCGCTCTATCCAGCTGCACCAGCTTCACGCCGATGCCAAGATCATCTTAATCCTGGATGTGTGGGCCGTGCACAAGAGCGAAGAGTTCCGTCGCTTCCTGCGCACGCATCACCCTCGCATCCACCTCGTCTTCGTGCCGCCCAATTGCACCAGCAAGCTGCAAGTCGCCGACGTGGCGCTGCAGCGACCCTTCAAGCACGGCATCAGTTCGCGATTCAATCAGTGGGCAGCAGAGCAGATTGCGGCACAGATTGCAGCAGGCAGCGTCACTGGTGTTGCCAACTCGCTCAAGATGGGCGTGTTGAAGCCGCTCGTACTGCAGTGGTGCGTGGAGAGTTGGAGCGATTTGAAGGAACGCAAGCAGCTCATCTTGGACGGCTGGGCCAAATGCTGCACCTCACTCTTCAACGTCAACGATCCTGCGCGGCGCAACGAGGCAGTTGCTGCAGTCGCAAAACGGGAGTTGGATCTGGCGCAGCTGCCTGACGAGGACGAGCAGGACGCCTGCGCAGCTGCCAACAGCGACGAGTCTGAGGACGAGCTTGACGTCAGCCACATGCGCACGTTCGGCAGACAGAGCGGCAGAGCACGCAAGCCTGCGGCCAGCTTTGGCTACCAGTTGAACAGCGCATCAATTGCAATGTCTGAAGATTCAGAATCTGAGGCATAAACAGCTTCACTTTCCGATATACAACGGGCGAATTGACTGTCGCCAGCTGAATTAATTTATTTCGCCCAATCATTTCGCCCACGGGCTGAATTAATTAGGGGTGAATGGACTTGGTTAGTACGGTATATAGGATATATCATTATATTGAAACTACTCTTGTGTGTTGATCGTGTTGATCGACTCGAAATCAATCAATTAATGGACTCAATCAGATCTAAACGCACAGTCATAAAGTCACATATCCCGATTTGTGATTTGCGGATGGGGTTGCGATATCGGTGGCTTAGAAGGAAGAGTAGCGAGCTACGCGAACATGGACTTCTCCTGTTGCAGCGCTGTAACGAGGGCATCCAAGTCGGAGAAGGTGCTGTACAGGCCCGGTGTGACCCGGATGACAGGACCCTTCGCGATGCCATGCCGCCAAACGGTATGAACGCGGTACTTCTCAAAGAGGACGTGTTGCAGGCGCTGGGCCTGTTCGTCGGTTTGCATGCCCTTCAATCGAAAGCTCGTGATCGCGCAATATCTTTTCGGATCGTCCGGTATGCAGATTCGCACATTGTGCAGTTCGCGACCTGTGAACCCAGCGGTTTCGAAGTTCACGCATATGCTTCTCCTTTGCCGCGCCACCGACTGCGAAGTGGAACTTTGCCGCAGCAGGAATGGTGAAGCAGGGCGGCAAAATTCACCGTTCCTGCGGGGACTCGCGCGGTGATGTCTGTCGCTGAACGTCGTGATCGTCGTAGGCGATGTCGATTGCATCGAGCCGATTCTTGCGGATGTACATCGCCCCCGTGCCGAGCGGGGCGGAGGTCCACTTGTGTACCGACCAGCCAGCGAATCACATCCAAGGTCATCGATCTGGAAATCGAGACACGCGACGCCATGAGCGATGTCGACGATCGTGTCCACTCCCCGGCGCGTGCCATGGCGACGATCTCCTTGACCGGCGTCACGAGTCCAGTCCGGTTCGACACTTGGGTGACCAGCAGAAGCTTTGCGTTTGGCGTTCCTTAAGGACGTCATCGTACGCGGCCAGAATGTTCTCCGTTGTGGCTGGCTCCGGCATAGCGAACTTCACCACTTGAGCACCGCGATGATCGCCAAGCCAATCCATCGCTGCAATCATCGCGTCGTAGTCGAGGTCACAGTAGATAACCGCATCGCCCGCGTGAATGTTCTTGTAATTCGTGATGAGAAGTTGCAGGGCGTCCGAACCGCTGCGGGTGATGGCAATCTCCTCTGTCGTGCAACCGACCATCTTCGCAACGGATTCCCGCGCTTCGCGGCCCCCGCGGCCAACATGCTCCGCCCGGCAAGACGTTCCTCGCCCAGATTGAATTGTTTCGATTCACGTACATCATCTGTTCGGCATAAACCTGCGCGACCGAGCGAGGCATGATGCAGCAATACATC